>JAEZNF010000336.1 GCA_023441845.1 Bacillota bacterium
ATATACAACTGGATTACATGCCGGGAATCAAACTCTAATAACTCCAAAAGGCAGGGAAACATTTAGATTATTATTAACTCAATTAACAGCGTGAAGGGAGGACCGATAAAAATGAGATATAAAATAACTCTTTTAGGCAGAGTATACATACTTGAACATCAACTTAAGACAATAAGAAAAACCGTGATAATGACCAATATAGCACTAATAATCTTAGCAATAGCGTTTATTATTAAGTTTTGAAAAAAGATATTAATAGGCTGAGAATCGAGATTATTAGCGCAATTATCGAAATAGCCCTTGTAAATTTTTCAGAAAACTCATTAGCCGAAAAATCTTCGACATAAATTTTCCCTTTATCAGATGCAGACATAATATTTTCATCACACAAGCGTTCGCCATATTTACTAGAACCAATAACCGGATGATTAATATATTTTTTGAGCCTAAATAGCACAAAATCGAGCTTATCCATAGATTTAAATTAAGACTTCTTAAGCAATTTATTTTTAGTAATATTCGGGTTTTTGTAAATTATTTTAAGTATTTTGTATTGTTCAGAAGTAATTTCAGATTCCATTAATTTTATTCCTCCTATCATAAGGAGAATTATACCATATTATTGTAAATAAGAAATAATAAGCATACGAACTGGATTAAAATAATGTGGTTACCATTGGAATTGATTTAGTAACTACATTATCGAAGAGGGACGCCATATGTATTGTGTTATTCAAGAAATAGAGAACAGAAAAGTTTCATACTTTTCGACCAGTAAAAAAATAGAGGTAACTAGTACAACACGCACTATGGATGGTGTTACTAAGACTTTTTACGGCTACTCCTTTAGTACTGAAAAGTTCGAAAGGCTAATTAAAAAGGCTTATAAAATCAGCATTCACAGGAGCTATAGAGAGAATGGAAAGGTGTTGAAAAAACAAAGTGTGATATGTACTATGGGATATTATGATCTTTTGGAGTTCTGGCCGGGAGACTATATTAAAAAAGATAATTTAGAAAAAAAGGTTAAGGAATTAGGAATCAGTGAAAATGATCTTTGGAATATGGTTTACAAGAAACTTGATCCGATCATCGATAAGGTGAAATTAGAGTTTGAGCAGACAGAAGAATACAAAGCTAAACAGGAGCAGAAACGCATAATAGACAAATACCTCAATGATAAATCAAAGTTTGAAGAAAAGTATGGCGAGGACACTTACAAGTACTGTTATGACGTATTTGGAAACCTGATGAATAAAACTTATCTCAATAAACTCAATTCTGATTACGAAGCTCAGCAGCAATATAAACGTAGTTACCAAGATAATTACCGTAGTACCTACAATAATAACTCATATAGTAGTTACTTTGGAACTATGCGAAGTAACTACACCGAGGAAGAAAAGAAGCTTGCAGAAGAGGTTATTGCCATTGGATATAAAACTTTAGCAAAGAAGCTTCACCCTGATGTCGGAGGCACTACAGGGCAGTTCCAGCGGCTAGGAAATATAAAGGATAAACTCCTAGGGCTGATAAAAAACTAAAAAGGCTTGAAAGCTCATAAGTGCTTAAACCAAATAGAGGGCAAGGGCAGGGTCGAATAGAGTTCATCGTTAAATGAATTAAGGCAACAAATGAAGGAGGTGCGCATGACTAAACAACAGCTAATAGGCTTGTTAAAAAGCTATAAATACATAATGGATGATGTTAGGGAGTTAAACAAAAGTGAAATAAGGGGGTAAATATGAAAGGTAAGCAAACTTGTTTCGTTGAATCGTTACTTAAACATTACAAATCAATGAAAGCAGAAAGATTTAATCTGAATATAAAATGGAATCTACTAGAAAGAGAAAAACAAGAATGTATTGCAGGAGAATATTTAAATGCTACAATTTATTCAGATATCCCCGGAATTCCAAAAGATGGATTAAAACCTTCAAGGCTTCTTATTTGTAAAAATCGTGAACTACAAGATATCGAGGATGAACAGTCATTTATAAAAAAAAGATTACTAGATTTAGAAGATATAATTAATAGCATAGATAATTCGTTAAATTCATTAAAACACATGGACAAGCAAATACTTATTTATTTTTATATTGACAATATGTCATTGAATCAAATAGCAGATGCAACATATATACACCCTGATAATGTTTGCAAACACAAACAAAAAGCAATAGAATATATATATGAGAGTTTGAAAGTGTTGGAAGGAACGGTAATTTTTATTTAATACATAGGAGGTATAAATGGTACATTGTATAAAAGGTAAATGGGGGCAATTCCAAAGAGGCAATAAAGCACAATACGGATTTTTATTTAAAAGTCAAAAAGGGATGAACGGGAAAGTATCAACAAGACAAATGACTGAAGAAGAGAAAAATAAATACGCCAATTATCCGCCAATTAATTCAACAAAGAACATAGTATAATTATATCATGGAATAAATCCATTAGGGGTTAGTGTAATCCCAACAAGGCGATTAAGTCGCAACAATTAAAGAGAGCAGATATATTAAAAGGGCTAGCCTATATGGTTAGCCCTTTTACGGCTGCTTTAAAAATAGAGGTTATGGCTTGTCGTGATGATAACCCTTTAATCAAATAAAATATAAAGAATAAGAATGAAAATTAGATTTAAAAGTTGAAAGCCTTATAAGAGTAAGAATTAAGTCTATTTATACCTGTTAACTATAGCTGTCAGCACCTGTTAACTAAAGTGGTCAGGTTGAAAACTATATAACATAGCCGATTCTAAGGATAGAAGTTTTGGAGCTCAATTTCATTCTTAATCTTACTATTTATGATTGGAGGTGAGATTCTGAGTAGGAGCAAACAAGCCGAAGTAATTATTACATATGAGCGAACAGGTAAAAGCGAATACAGAGTAATTACAGACAAAAAGACAGGTGAAACCATTGCTGAAAATTGGGTGACAACAACAAATAGTAAACCTGGTAGATCAATTAAAAAACAAGATCCACATTTTATAAAACTATACAGAACAAACTTAATAGATATAGTTGATAACAAACGGCTTGATTTAATTGAATCAGGTTTTTTGTTTAAGTTATTACGGTTTGTTGGCTGGCAAACACCTTATATAATTCACCCAAAAACAAAACATAACATGAATGCAACAGAAATTGCAGATGTTTTAAAGTTAAGCAGAACCCATGTAACAGAATTACTTGAACGACTTACACAGAAAGGTATTATTGTTAAAATCATTAGAGGAAATGGCAGACCAAATAATTATATGTTAAATACCAATATTACATTTTATGGGAAAACGATTGATGATTTAAAACATGTTGATGTATTTAAAGGCTGTGCTTATGAGCCAGCTTTAGAAATAAAATATTCTCAGACAATTGAGAAGAAAAAATAAATGTTGAAAGATGGGCAAAAGCTAGATACAACGAGATAGCTAATATTAGAGAGATAAATAAGATTTAGTAATTAGCATAATGGCTTGCTTAAAATTAGGTTGTAACAGAGCTATTTAATTTGCTTATAATATATAGGGTGTTTTTCCCTAAACAAAAACTGAATATATTTAAAGGGACTAAAAAAGTAGTTGTCATTGTGGCAGCCGCTTTTTTACGTACAAGGTTCATAATAAGTTCATGCAAAATTCACCATTTGTACGATGTTTGTTCACAATAGGGAGTTAGTATAAATACATAAGCTTTTTTCAAATGGGTTATACCTCCTTTTATTCTTAAACTCCTTTTCAATAGCTCCGCTGCCAGCGGAGCTTTAATTATGTTTGTTCTGCAGGAATTTTCCTTTTTATGTAGAATTATGGAAGTGGAAAGGGGTGATGCTAATGTCAGATGAACAAATAAAAGAAATAACTATTGCTATGATAAACAACGGAAAACTATATTTGGGAACTAGTAACGAAGAAATTGCGCAAAACATTGCAAAGTTTATAAATACTTTAAGAACAGAAACAATTAATTATTAATCGGGAGCCTTCGGGCTCTTTTTTAATGGAGTTTTATATATGATTGATTATAACTCACCACGATGGAAACGAAAGAGAGCATGCATATTAAAGCGTGACGGATATATGTGTCAGGAGAGTAAGAGGTATGGTAAAAGAATAGATGCTGACATGGTCCATCATGTATGGCCGGTTGATGATTACCCTGAGTACCAATGGGAAGACTGGAATCTTATATCTCTTGCTAACACAGTTCATAACATGATGCATGATAGAATAACAAACAAGTTAACACCACTTGGAGAAGCATTAAGGAAGAGAACTCAGATACCAGAAGGAGGCAAGTGTTTATGAAATTTGTTAATAAAGTAATAAATGACAAAATAAATGTATTGCAAACTGAGATCGAAGGTTTGCAAAAAGACATACGACATGAAGAAGAACAACTTATTAATATGAAGAATCAATTACAAAGATTACAAGATGAAAAGGATGAATTAGAAAAGTTTATGCAATCCCCCCCATCTTAAGCCAAAAAATATTTAGCTTTTGGACACCGGGAGGGGGAACTCTTTCCAACTCTATTAAATTTTTAAGAAAGGGGGGAACGTTTTGGGCAAGTCAAAGGAATTAAAAGTAATTTCGGATAATAAGTTTACGGACATATTTGACCAGACTATTGAAGATATGAAGAAACTAGGTACTTATAAACAAGAGTTTTCCCCTGTAATTACTCGATACTCGGAAATGCGAGTACAATTTGAAATACTTATGGAACAATGGTATGCAGAAGGTTGTAAGATAACTGAAAAGTATACCAATAAAGCAGGAGCTACAAACAATAGAAAAACTGCTTTGTATCAGGCAATAGAAACTTTAAGAAAAGAGATAACTGACCTTGAAAATATCTTTGGTTTAACTCCTGCTGGACTAAAGAAAATAAATGATAAAGGCCTTGGAAATAAAAAAACAAGTGCTATTGCAGAGGCGTTGAAGCATCTTGAACGATAAATATAAAAACTATGATGTGGTAATGAAGTATGTCGATGATATAGTCAGCAGGAGAAAGATAGCAAATAAAGATAGAGTTCTTGCTTGTAAGAGATTTCTTAAAGATTTGGAAAATCCAGAATATGATTTCAATCCTAAAAATGCAGAGTTTGTTATACAAATAATTGAAAGTACATTTTGCCACCAGCAGGGCGAGAAATTAGATGGCACTCCATTACGTGGAGAGCCTTTTTTATTGGAACCGTTTCACAAGTTTATTGTTTATAATTTATTAGGGTTTTATTTAAAAGGCACTGAGATAGTAAGATTTCATGAGGCCTTTATTTTTATTCCGAGGAAAAATATAAAAACAAGTTTTGCTGGTGCTTTAGCTTATGGGCTTGAATTACTTTATAGAAAAAGCGGCAGTAAATGTTATATTACTTCCGCTGCTCTACCGCAGTCATTGGAGAGCTGGAATTTTATTAAGTTTAATATTCTCAATATGGGTGAGGAAGAAAACTTTCGTATTATTGACAATAACAATGAACATAGTATAAGTGCTGACTTGGGAGATGGTTCGTTTTATATTAGAGCCTTAGCAGCTAATCCAGATTCTCAGGATTCGTTTAACTGTAACATAGGGATAGCTGATGAAATTCATGCTTACAAAACACCAAAGCAATATAACATCATCAAAGAAGCGATGAAGGCCTATACAAATAAGCTGATGATTGGAATAACTACAGCTGGCGATAACATGAATTCATTTTGTTATCAACGATTGCAGTATTGTAAAAAGGTTTTAAATGGAACTATTAAAGATGATCAGTATTTTATTTTTATATGTGAGGCTGACCTTGATGAAAATGGAGAGATTGACTATACCAATCCGATAGTCCATGAAATGGCAAACCCCGCTTATGGTGTGTCTATAAGGCCAGCGGATATATTAAATGATTCTTTACAGGCTCAGAATGATCCACA
Organism: Bacillota bacterium; assembly: GCA_023441845.1. Lineage (GTDB taxonomy): Bacteria > Bacillota > Clostridia > Acetivibrionales > DSM-2933 > JAEZNF01. The sequence continues at coordinate 5,933 of JAEZNF010000336.1, forward strand.
GCAGAGAAAAGACTTCTTTGCTAAATCATTAAATGTTTATACGGCTGCAATGAAAGCTTACTTCAATATTGATGAATTCAGGAAGTCTGATAAGCAATACAATTGGACAATTGATGAATTATCTAAAATGCCGATTAAGTGGTATGGTGGTTCGGACTTATCAAAACTCCATGACCTTACCGCAGGCGCGCTGATAGGGGTACTCGAAGATGTTTTAATAATTATACCTCATGCCTGGTTCCCAATTGTTATGGCAACTAGAAAAGCTGAAGAAGATAATATTCCTTTGTTTGGCTGGAAAGATGATGGTTGGCTGGATATGTCAAATAGCCCCACGGTTAATCATGCTGAAATTGTTAATTGGTACATAAAAATGCGTGCAAAAGGTTTTAAAATAAAGCAAGTCGGACATGACAGAAAATTTTGTAGAGAATATTATTTAGAAATGAAAAAAGCAAAATTTGATATAGTCGATCAACCTCAATATTTTTACAAGAAATCTGAAGGGTTTAGATACATAGAGAAAAAAGCGAAAGACGGTAAATTATATTATCTCCATGCAGAGCCTTACGAATATTGCATCCAAAATGTACGTGCAATTGAAAAAACTGATGATATGATTCAATACGAAAAGGTCGAGGAAACAATGCGTATTGATATTTTTGATGCCAGTGTATTTGCAGTAGTAAGGATGCTAGAAGATATGGAAAGTAAAAAGAAATTAGACAAATGGTTTTAGAGAGGTGGTAGAAATAATGTTCAAGCTCATTAAATTCGGAATTACAGGCGATGTTATTCTGAAAATTATAAAAAAGGTATTTCAATTAATCTTTGATAACATAATAGAAACTTTTATAACAATTGGTACAGTATTTATCTGTATCGGAGTATTTTTGATATTTAAACCATTAGCCTTTATAGTGTTAGGCTCGATTTCAATGTTAATGGCGTTTTTAATTTATAAAAATTGATTGGAGGGGTACATAGGTGGGGATTCTAACAAAAAATACACATAAGACACGAGCTGACCCGGTAACTTTATGGTTGAACGGCACTGAAGCCAAAGACATTCTTTGCCCGGTGGGATACAATCCTTTATCCAAAAATGAAGAGATAAGACGATGCATATATAAAATTGCAGACCTAGTGTCCAATATGACAATAATGTTGATGGAGAATGGAGACAACGGCGATAAAAGGATAAAGAACGAACTTTCAAAGAAAATTGATATCTACCCAAACAGTAACATGACACGGAAAACATTCATACACAAAATTGTTACTGATATGATACTAACTGGTAATGCTGTTGTCTATCCTCAAATAAAAGATGGGTTAATTCATAACTTAAAAATATTAAATGCTGATAATTTGCATTTTGATGAAAATGGAGATACATATCAAGTGCGATATAAAGGCAGCTGGTATCATCCTGATGAGGTATTACACTTCACGTTAAACCCTGATGATAATTACCCATATAAAGGACAAGGATATACAAATTTAATAGCACAGACAGTACAAAATTTATTACAAGCTAACGCAACAAAGACGGGATTTCTTAAAAGCAAATGGAAACCGTCTTTAATTATATCTATCAATAGTGATGCAGATGAATTACAAGACCCTGACAAGCGTAACAAGATTCTGGGAAGTTATACTAAGACTACTGAAATAGGTGAGCCTTGGCTAATTCCAGCAGGTGAAATCGATGTAAAAACGGTTCAACCATTAACACTTAATGACCTTGCAATTCAGGATAGTATAACCTTAGATATTAAGACTATTGCCAGATGTTTTGGTATTCCACCATTTATGGTTGGTATAGGCGATTTCGATAAAGATGAGTACAACAATTTTATATCAACAACTATTATGTCAATAGCAATAATAATCCAACAGGAGTTAAGCAAGAAACTACTATTTTCACCAGATATGTATTTTAAGTTTAATCCAAAATCTTTAATGCAATATGACCTTGGAGAAAAAGTTGCATTCGCGAAGGAGCTTGTTGGTGGAGGTATGCTTAATAGGAATGAAGGCAGAGTGGAATTTGATTACTCACCTGTAGATGTTGAGGGTATGAACGATTATACGGTACTTGAAAATTACTTACAGGTAGCTGATTTGAGCAAACAAAAGAAATTAGTACAGAAAGGAAGTGAGGAAGATAGTGGAAATTAGACATTCTTACTTTAGGAGTGAACTTAAAACAAGGGCAGATGGCGAAAATGACAAATACATAGAAGGTTACTTTGCAGTATTTGAGCAAGAAACAGAACTTTGGCCTAGATGCTTTGAGAAAATTGCACGAGGAGCATTTGACAACTCAATAAAAAATAACGATATCCGCTGCTTGTTTAACCATGACAGCGGATTTGTTTTAGGTAGAATTGCAAGCCAAACCCTTGAACTAAGGACGGATACTTACGGATTGTGGGGAAGAGTAAAAATTAATCCTGCTGATAGTCAGGCAATGGACGTTTATGCGAGAGTAGAACGCGGAGATATATCCGGGTGTTCATTTGGGTTTGAGCCAAAAGCTGAGGATTATGAGGAAAGGGAAAACGGACTACATTGGACAGTCAATGAAGCTGATACATCTGAAGTTTCTATATGTACATTCCCAGCATATCCACAGACGGAGATACAGGCAAGGCAAAAAAAATTTGAACTAAGCAAAAAACGTAGCATAGAGCAAAGAAAACTAGAATTAAGAAATAAATTGGAGGGGATAAAATGTTAAAACAATTGAAATTGCAGGCTGAGCTAAAGCAGAGGAATGCTGAAATGCAGACTTTGCAAAAAAAAAGAACTGGCTTTAAGAAAAGACAGGACGAATTAGTAACAGCTTTAGAAGAAGCAAAGACTGATGAGGATATCTCTCTTGTGCAAAAAAGTATAGACGATCTAGACAAAGAAATATCTGAGGCTGGAACAGATGAAAAAATCACAAATGTTTCAGATGAGATAACTCGTATAGAGGGTGAACTTGCTGAAATAGAATCAAGGGCAAATGATCCAAAACCACCAAAAAGACATGAGGAAAGAGGAGGAACATTAATGAACAGATACCAGATAAGAGAACTTTTGAAGACAGGCGAATATTATGAGAGAGCTGAGGTTAAAGAATTTTACGATAAATTTAAAAACCTCAGAGCGGTTGGTGGCGAAGGGTTAACAATCCCAGAAGTTGTTATCAATAGAATTATGGATATCATGGGGGATTTCACAACTTTATATCCGCTAGTTGATAAAATCAGGGTTACCGGTACTACTAGAATATTGATCGATACAGATACAACTGCTGCAACATGGATTGAGCAAAAGGGTACATTGCCTACAGGAGATGTTGGAACTGTTACAGATATTAGCTTTGACGGATACAAAATTGGAAAGGTTACATTTGTTGACAATTGCATGTTACAGGATAGTTTAATTAACCTCGATGACTATGTTACGAAGAAGATTGCAAGAGCTATTGCTAAAGGGCTAGACCTTGCTATTCTAAAAGGAACAGGTTCAGTTGGTAAGCAACCAGAAGGAATTATACCACAGTTAACAAATGATAATAAAGTAACTGTAACTGACCCAACAGGATATGCAGATATTGTTAAGCCTATTGCTTTGATTGATAGTGGTGACGATTCTGTGGGTGAAATTGTAGCAGTAATGAAGAGAAGTACATATTACAACAGATTGCTAGGTTATAGTGTTCAGACAGCATCTACAGGTGAGGTTGTAGCAAAACTTCCTAATCTAAATAATCCAGACCTATTAGGATTAAGAGTTGTATTTAATAACAATATGGACACTGATAAGATACTATATGGTGAATTTGATAACTATACTCTTGTAGAAAGAGAAAATATTACTATAGATAAGAGTGAACATGTTAAGTTTACAGAAGACCAAATGGCGTTTAGAGGAAAAGGTCGCTTTGATGGTAAGCCTACTAATGTTGATTCATTTGTGCTTGTAACTCTTGCTTATACTCCTGCAACACCAGTAACACCAGAAGGTTAATATTAATAATTAAAGGAAGGTGACTTATATGTATAAGGTTATAAGTCAGTTTAAAGATAAATTCAATCCTCAACATTTTTATAATGTTGGGGATGAGTTTATTTCTACTGATGAATATAGAATCACAGATTTATTATCTCGACAGCTTATAAAAGAAGTTGAGGTTGAAGTAAAGCCTAAGAAGAAAAAAGCAAAAGCAGGTGATTAATTATGGAAACTGTTTTGGCTTTATTTAAAGTTGATTTAGGTATTACACACACATTAAGAGATGTTTATTTTAATTCGCTTTTACTTTCTTGTAAAGGTGAAATAGAAAAGAAAGGAATAATATTAGATTTAACAAATGTTGAAGACCAAATGCTTATATGTGATTTTGCATTATGGAGATACAGAAATAGAACAGAAGATATTGGTTTATCTAAAAATTTAACATTTAGGATTCGTAATAGAGTTATGAAAGTGAGGTCTGAATATGTTGAAGCTTAAAAATATTTCTGATAAAAATAACATATCTTTAGACCTTATTTGTTATTTACAAACAAATACTATTGTAAAAGATGCAGTAGGAAATCAGATATATACACCAGTTAATAGACTCGTTTATTGTGCTGAATTATCTATTGGTTCACAAGAATTTTATAATGCAGGTCAACAAAAAATTAAATCTGAAATATTACTTGTTGTGGACTTAGAAGAATATGATAATGAACTAACTGTTAAATATAATGATATTGTTTATAGTATATATCGTACATATCCACGTCCAGATGGTTTTATAGAATTATACTGTAATAAAAAGGCTGGTGTTTAAATATGGCTAGTGTTGATGAACTTGTTGATTTAATTGCAAAAGAATTACAAAATTATACTGATAAAGTAACTGAAGAGGTAAAAAATGCGGTAGATAAGACTTCGGAGGAAGTTAATGAAGAAATTAAAAATCATATAACTTTTAATCAAGTAACGGGTAAATATATAAAATCTTTTAGGCTTAAAACAAGTTATGAAGATAAATGGAATAAACGCAATACATGGTATGTTGCAAATGGTGAACATAGAAAAACACATTTATTGG
>JAEZNF010000393.1 GCA_023441845.1 Bacillota bacterium
GTATAAAAGAACAGACTATAGGCCATTTGATAAGTTACCGCCTAAGCCAGTAAACTTTGAACAAATGAAATATTTTGCCGAGTTATTGTCCGAAGACATTCCTTTTTCAAGAATAGACTTTTATGAAATAAATCAGAAATTGTATTTTGGAGAAATTACATTGTTTCCTGGTAGCGGCTATGCTCCTTTTGATCCTCCTGAATGGGACAAAATAATAGGTGAATGGATTACTCTACATAAGAAAAATTCTTAAGATTCATTATTGATTGGCAATTTGTATTTTTAGAGAAATATATTGGCTTATTAGTAATAAAACGGGTGTATCTAACTGTTCTGAAAATCTTTTGTTACATGATGCTAAAACTTTGGCTCTGAGGCTTGCATCAGCTACCCCTTTTCGCATTGGGAGATATTGCTTATCTGCTGATTTATCTTCACCTTCTTTAAGTCGTTGAACCTTGAATCTGTTTGGATTGTTCATTGAAGTTTAAACATTTCCATTCCTTTGGCATAAGCCAGTGGTTTTAGTGTACCATTAAATACAAAAAAATGTGGTGTCTTCGACTTAAGACAGATAAGAAATTTCGCGGCGTTTTCTGGTTGTTTTTTTACGGGGGGATGATTCTCTATCGGACAGTCCTAGTAAGGCCTATATGGACATATGGACATCGAGTACAATAAAAAATCTGATTGGAATTTGGGGAATTTATGACGAAAGTGGTAATTTGTATACAGATGCAATAGAGATATGAGCAAATATGTGTATTTGGAAATATTTAACTTGGTGGTATAATTAATAATGTTATTCTGTAAGTGGGAAAAATGTGGGGTATATGCGCAAAAGAATCCTAACGATTAAAACAATATAAATAAAATATCCCTGTATTAATTGGCATAAGAACAGATAGTAACGGGGTAGTTGGGGGGGAAGGATGTTATGAGGTCTGATGCAAGTGAAGAAAGAGACTGGATGAGAATGTTTGGTACGCTGAAAAAATGGTGGTGGATTATCGCTGGTATTTCTATTATTTCAGCTATCGTTTCATTTGTTATAAACTATTATTATACAGAAAATGTCTATGAGGCATCAACAACGCTGTATTCGGGTACATTATCCAAAAGTTCAATTACATCCATGCTGCAGGAACTACAGGTAGGAGCTAATGTCATTCAGGATTACAGAGAAATTGTAAAAAGCCGTTTAATATTAGAAGAAACAAAGAGGCTGTTGAAAGAGGATGAAAAAAGCAATCCAAAACTCTCAAACGTAGTACTACTATCATATGGAAGCTTCAGCAGCAAGATAAGTGTAAGTCCTCTTAAGGATACTCACATAATGAGAATAACTGTCAGCGACACTGATCCCGAGGTTTGTATGCTGGTAGCGAATAAAATTGCGAGAGTTTTTTCTGAAAAGGTAAGGAAGATTACTAAGATTGATAATATACAGTTAATTGACGAAGCAATAAAGTCGGAGATACCGGTTAAACCAAATAAGAAGAAAAATGTGATGATTGCCTTTGGCATTGGAGTTATACTGGGTCTGGGAATTATCTTTTTGATATATTTCTTTGATAATACCGTTAAAACAGCAGATGACGTAGTAGAATTGCTGGAATTGTCGGTTATTGGTGAGGTAAGAGAGTTTGAGGTAAAGGCGGTGGAAAAGTAATGGATCAAAGGATTATTGTACATAATTCACCTAAATCACCCGATGCAGAGGCTTACCGCACTATACGGTCCAATATACAGTTTTCTTCAACAGACAGGGAAATAAAAAGCCTTTTGATAACCAGTTCGGGGCAGGAGGAAGGAAAGTCATTGACATGTGTAAACCTTGCTGTGGCTTTTGCAGCGGCTGAAAGTAAAGTACTTCTCATGGATGCGGATTTAAGAAAGCCAAATTTGCACAAGATAATGAAGATAGATAAAAAAGACGGGTTGACCAATATACTTTCAAAGCATAATGATTATAAGGGTTTTATCAGTAAGACGGAAGTACCTAATCTGGATGTTCTATTATGTGGGCCTGTGCCGCCAAATCCTTCTGAGATGCTCTCTTCAAAGTCAATGAAGAGTTTAATGGAGCAGGTGCGAAATGCTTATGATATTGTTATTATAGATACTCCGCCGGTGGGAATTGTTACAGATGCTCAGATACTGTCTACTTTGGTGGATGGAGTTATACTGGTGGTGGCATCGGAAAAAGCAAAAGTGGAGTCGGTAAGAAAGGCTAAGGAGCTCCTGCAGAATGTCAATTCCAACATACTGGGGGTTATCTTAAACAAGGTCAAGAAAAAGAGTAATTATTATTATGCATATGATGAAGAGACCGGCGAGAAGATGAAAACAAAAAATAAAATTAAAAAGTCATTACCGATCGAGGCACTGAAAATGGCCAAAAGAAAGTTGGAACATTAAAAGAGAAAAGAGAATGTGCCGGCACTGGTTAAAAATGATTAGAATAAAAGTAAAAGGGGCAGGCTTAAAATAGCATGTCCCTTTTATTTATGTTATAATGTTAAAAAACTAAGTTTATGAAAGAAGGAAATATAAGTGCCTGGTTTTGTTCATCTGCATGTTCATACCGAATACAGCCTGCTTGACGGCGCAAATAGAATTAAAGACCTTATTAAACGTACCGCCGAATTGGGGATGGATAGTATAGCAATTACCGATCACGGGGTTATGTATGGGGTTATAGACTTTTATAAGGAGGCTGTAAAGAACAACATAAAGCCTATTATAGGTTGTGAGGTCTATACAGCCAGAAGAAGCAGGCTGGATAAGCAGCCGGGCATTGACTCCGACTATGGGCATCTTGTGCTGCTGGCAAAAGATATGACGGGTTATAAAAACCTTATGAAGATTGTATCGATAGGCTTTACGGAAGGTTATTATTACAAGCCCAGAATCGATATAGAGGTACTGGAAAGGTATAATGAAGGAATAATAGCAATGAGCGCGTGCCTTTCGGGGGATGTGCCCAGGGCTCTTTTAAATAACGACTATGAGAAAGCAAAGGAAACCGCACTCAAATTAAGCACAATTTTCGGCAAGGACAACTTTTATCTCGAGCTCCAGAGTAACGGCATAGAAGAGCAGAATCTGGTTAACCAGCAACTTATCAGGATGAGCAAGGATTTGGGCCTTCCCCTTATTGCCACAAATGACGCCCATTACTTAAGGCGTGAGGATGCGAGAGCCCACGAAATCCTTCTTTGCATCCAGACAGGTAAAAATATCAATGATGAGGACAGAATGAGGTTTTCGACGGATGAGTTCTATGTGAAATCCGTTGATGAGATGTACAGGCTGTTCGGCAATGTCCCGGAGGCGCTGGAAAATACATTGAAGGTTGCCGAAAGATGCAATGTGGAACTTGAGTTTAACAAGCTGCATTTGCCTGCGTATGAGGTTCCGGGAGGAGTCCCGCCGTTTGAATATTTAAGGGAATTATGCTTCGAAGGCCTTAAAAACAGGTACTGCGATAGCTATAGCCGTGAGAAGGAAGAACGGCTGGAATATGAGCTTGGTGTTATAAAACAGATGGGTTATGTGGATTATTTCCTTGTAGTGTGGGACTTTATAAAATACGCAAAGGACAACGGGATAATGGTAGGCCCCGGAAGAGGCTCTGCTGCCGGAAGCCTTGTAGCATATACACTCGGCATTACAAGTATAGACCCGTTAAAATACAATCTGCTTTTTGAGCGCTTCTTAAACCCCGAGAGAGTAAGCATGCCCGATATAGATATAGACTTCTGCTACGAAAGAAGGCAGGAGGTTATAGACTATGTTGTCAGAAAGTACGGGGAGGACAGGGTCGCCCAGATAATCACCTTCGGTACTATGGCAGCAAGAGCCGCCATAAGGGATGTGGGAAGGGCTCTTGACATTCCGTACAATGAAGTTGATTCGGTGGCAAAGATGATACCTTTCCAGATTGGGATGAACATAGAAAAAGCCCTCGAAGTAAATCCCGAATTGCGTACGAGGTACAATGAAGAGGATAGGATAAGGGAACTCATTGATACGGCAAGACTTTTAGAGGGGATGCCAAGGCATGCCTCAACCCATGCTGCCGGTGTGGTTATATCCAAAGACCCCATTAACGAATATGTACCGCTCCAGAAAAACGATGAAAGTGTCACCACACAATATGTCATGGGCACTCTGGAGGAATTGGGTCTTCTTAAGATGGACTTTTTAGGCTTAAGGACACTGACGGTTTTAAGGGATGCCGTTGATTTGGCCAGGAAAAATTATAATACGGATCTGGATATAAATAAAATCAACATGGATGACCCTGCCGTATTTAAATTGATAAGCGAGGGCAGGACGTCGGGAGTGTTCCAATTGGAAAGCGGCGGAATGACCCAGTTTATGAAGGAACTGCAGCCGGCAAGCCTTGAGGATATCATTGCCGGGATTTCCCTGTACCGGCCGGGACCTATGGACCAGATACCAAGGTATATAAAGAATAAGAATAATGCCCAGGAAATAAAATACGACCATCCCCTGCTCGGGAATATTCTGGATGTAACATACGGCTGTATGGTTTATCAGGAACAGGTTATGCAGATAGTGCGCGAATTGGCGGGATATTCGATGGGAAGGTCGGATCTCGTTAGAAGGGCAATGTCAAAGAAAAAAATAAGCGTAATGCAGCAGGAGAGGCAAAACTTTATTCACGGTATAACCGATGACAATGGAAATATCGTCGTTAAGGGAGCAGTTAAAAACGGCGTAGATGAAGCAACCGCAAACAGGATATTCGATGAAATGATGGATTTTGCAAGTTATGCCTTCAATAAGTCCCATGCGGCGGCATATGCGGTTGTAGCCTATCAAACAGCGTGGCTTAAGTGCTATTATCCTGTAGAATTTACGGCAGCCCTTTTAAACAGCTTTCTTGGAAGCAGTGACAAGGTTTCCCAGTATGTACACGAGTGCAAGAATATGAATATAGAAGTACTCCCGCCCGATATAAACGAAAGCAGTGTGAAATTTACCGTAGTAAACGGGAAAATACGGTTTGGACTGGCTGCCGTTAAAAATGTCGGTGAGGGCCCCGTAAGAGGCATAATAGAAGAAAAACAGAAAAACGGCAGTTTTAAAGGCTTCAGGGACTTCATTGAAAGAATTGACGGCAGGGATATTAATAAAAGATGTATTGAAAGCCTTATTAAAAGCGGTGCCTTTGATTCCTTCGGCATATTCAGATCAAAGCTCATTGCATCTTACGAGAAGATGATTGACGGGATACAGCAAAATAAAAAAAGAAATATGGATGGGCAGGTATCTATTTTTGAGTTTGACAGCGGAAACAAAAAAGAAATACCGCCTACCGAAGATTACCCGGATTTGAAGGAATACCCGCCCAAGATGCTTCTGGCTATGGAAAAGGAGATGTTGGGGTTATATATATCGGGGCATCCATTAAAAGAGTTTGAAAATGATCTGAACGCCCAGGTGAGTTTGTTCAGCTCAAGCATTAATGCCAACCGTTCCGAAGGCGGAGGCGAAGAACTTTTAGCTGAGCTTGAAAACGTGCGTGACGGCATGCCGGTCACTGTAGGAGGTATAATAGCCTCAAAAAAGACTAAAACCACCAAGAACAATAATCTGATGGCATTTATAACACTTGAAGACCTGTATGGGTATATGGAGGTAATAGTATTCCCAACAATTTACGAGAGGTTTTCAAACTTAATTGTGGAGGAAAATATTGTTATTATAAATGGAAGAATAAGTTTGAAGGAAGAAGAACAACCTAAGATAATATGCGAGGAGATAAAACCTGTTAAGAAAGTGGCTGTTAAAAAGGTGTATGTCAGGCTGAAAAACAATAAGCCCTGCCATATGCTGGATTCTTTGATGTCCATGTTCAGGTATTTCAACGGAAACACTCCGGTGTGCCTCTACAGCGAGGAGGATAAGTCCGTTAAGGTTTTGGAAAGGGAGTTCTGGGTAAGTCTGAATGATTATCTTCTTAAAGAGTTGAAGGAACGGCTTGGTGAAGAAAACGTGAAGGTAGTTTAAAAAATATTGATTTTTAAACTGAAATAATATATAGTTATGACGAGGTGATTATAAGTGGAGCATGATTTGGAAAAGATCACAGGTGATTATATTGTGATTAAAGCTGAAGAAAACGGAGTTAATATAATTGGTCTTACACGAGGAAGGGATACGAAATTTCACCACAGCGAAAAGCTCGACAAGGGTGAGGTAATGCTGGCCCAGTTTACTGAAAATACTTCTGCCATAAAGGTTAGAGGTAAGGCAAAAATTCTATGCCGTCATGGAGAAATATTTTCCGGTGAATAAATATTAAAGGGGCGTGTAGATATGTGGACTGTTGTGTATATGGCACAAAGCAAGGAGATTGCTAGTAGACTGCAGGAAATGCTTACAGATGAGGGTATTCTGGTTAAGATGCGTCCGATAAGTAAGAGCCACGAGAATAGCGATAATTACTTTGAGGTGTTGGTACCTGAAGCAGAAGTAGAAGAAGCCCACAGCGTTATTATCGAAAGAGGATTCTAATGCAGTTGATAAATAATATATTCAATTTTTCCCCGTGCTAATTTTATTTACACGGGTTTAATTATTTTATAGGCATTTTTAAAATTTTTTGCAGCATTTTGGAAATATTTTTTGAGTTTTTAATATTATGATAGTAGGTGAAGTTTTAATGGTTTCTGAAACAAGACTTGTTGTACGGTATGCGGAGACTGACCGGATGGGAATTGTACACCATTCCAACTATCCCATCTGGTATGAAGCAGGCAGGACGGATTTTATAAAGCAGGCAGGAATACCGTATTCCAAAATTGAAGAGGATGGCATATTGCTTCCTTTGATTGAACTAAAGTGCAGGTATAAGAGTTTTTCCTTATATGAAGATGAAATAGTAGTGAAAACAAGGATTAAGGAATTGACATATACAAGAATTGTATTTTCGTATGAGATATATAGAAATGATGAGCTAAAGCCCATTAATACCGGAGAAACAATGCATGCATGGACCGGAAAGGACCTTAAGCCCTTTAATATTAAAAAGCATGCCCCTGAAATATTCCAACTATTGCATTGTTTAATGGAGCAGCAATAAATCAATAATATTCATGCATGGCATTGCATAAAGGCGAATGGGTATGGTAAACTGAATTTGGCAATTTAATAATAAGTAAGGTCAAGTGCCTATATGTTGGCGTTTTTTAGTATCTGGTGTGAGATATGTATAATAAGTTTTAGGCGGTGTGCACGTGAATATTCCAAACATTTTAACTTGTATGAGGTTTATCATAATACCCATATTCGCATATTATTTATATAATGAGTCTTACTACATAGCCGCTTCTTTATTTGTGTTAGGCGGAATTACAGATGTACTCGACGGCTACATAGCAAGAAAGTTTAATTTGATTACATCGTTTGGAAAATTGGCCGATCCTCTTGCCGATAAGATGATGCAGATAACTGCACTTGTTCTTTTGACCACGCAGCAAAAAATTCCGGCTGTTATACTGATAATAGTTATATCTAAAGAAGCTTTCATGGGCATGGGAAGCATTTTGCTGTATAAAAAAGAAAACTTTGTAGTTTCCGCCAATTGGTACGGTAAACTTGCTACAGTTATCTTCTTTGTAGCAATAATATTTACACTGTTCGGAGCCAAATACAGCGAGCTGTTCGGTATATCATATACAAGACTGAGTAATATTTTAATCGTTATTGCCGTGTTGGCAAACCTGTTCGCGTTTTTCATGTATTCCGTTACTTACAGGAATATTAGAAACGTCTCTAAATAAATTGTATATTTTCATTAATTCATATATTGCGAAAAATTCAGCTTTTATCCTTAGAATGCAGATGCTTTATCTGCATTTGCTTACGTAAAATCTTTTTCTCAACATCAATATTAGATCAAACAATATAGGAATGCCGATGTATTTAGAAAGTATCAATATTGATGTCGATTACCCACCAGAATTTCCTTCATAAAAGAGAAGGTAGATATCAACCCGATTATCATGCAGATGCAATTGAACAGCTTGTTGTCAGAGTGTTTTGAATTTTGAATTCTGAATTCTATGGTTTTGAATTCTTGATGCTATGCCGTGGTATGTAATATTGTCAATAAGAATTCCCTAAATATCTAGTGATTAAGTTTATTGAAAAAAATGACGATATTGTAAAGTAGGAAGGACGGGATATGAAAGTTGAGTATTAAAAAGAATTTATATACTATGTGATAATTTAATATTTTCAGAATTTTTGCGGGTTCCGGCTTAAACAAGAACTGATTTCACCGATGCTTTGCATGAAGTCTTTGGTTTCCGGACTGACTATCAGATTAATTCAATACAAAATATGAAAAAGATTTTATTAAATACGAAAAAGTAAAAAAATTACGTACTTTTTTAAAGTTAAAGAAATCCTGTAGGACATTGTTTTCAATGATTTACAGGATTTTTACCTTTATCAGCTGTCAACTGCTTGCGGCATTAATCAAAGAGCATTTAATGCCGGATACTGACTGATGAATCTAATGAATACTGACTACTTGCGGCCGTAGGCCGCACTATGATATAT
>JAEZNF010000507.1 GCA_023441845.1 Bacillota bacterium
ACTTAAGCTTTACCACAGTCAACCTTCCTAGAATTGCATTAAAGAGCAATGGGGATACAAATGTTTTTTACAATGAGCTTGACAAAAAAATCAATATTGTAATTGATCAGCTTATTGAGAGATTTGAAATTCAGGCTGCGAAGAAGGTAAAGAATTTTCCGTTCCTTATGGGCCAGGGAATATGGATTGATTCCGAAAGCTTAGGCCCTGAAGATGAAATAAAGGAGGTATTAAAACATGGTACCTTGTCAATGGGATTTATCGGACTTGCGGAATGCCTGAAGGCTCTTACCGGGAAGCATCACGGTGAATCTGAAGAATCTCAGAAGCTTGGCCTTGAAATAATTGGGCACATGAGAAAACGTATGGATGAGGCAAGTCAAAAATACATGCTGAATTTTACCCTCCTGGCAACTCCGGCTGAAGGGCTTTCGGGACGTTTTATCAATATGGACAGGAAAATTTTCGGAAGCATTCCAGGTATTACGGACAGGGAGTATTATACAAACAGCTTTCATATACCTGTACATTTCGGTATCGGTGCTTTTGACAAAATAAGGCTTGAAGCGCCATACCATGAAATGACCAATGCCGGACACATAACATATGTAGAATTGGATGGCGACCCATCACAGAATCTTATGGCATTTGAAAAAATCATCCGCTGTATGAAAGAGGCGGGAATTGGGTTCGGAGCCATTAATCATCCAGTTGACCGTGATCCGGTTTGCGGTTATACCGGAATCATTGAGGATGAGTGTCCGTCGTGCGGCAGACAGGAAGAACATGGAAAATTCGAAAGGATTAGAAGGATAACAGGCTACCTTGTAGGAACGGTGGAACGCTTTAACGATGCCAAAAGAGCAGAGGTGAGAGACAGGGTAAAACACCTCTAAATATATACTGCATGGATTTTAAGGAGGCAATTATGGCTGAAAAGATTAAAGTTGCCGGTATAGTAAAGGAGTCAATAGTTGACGGACCTGGGATAAGATATGTTGTGTTTGCTCAGGGCTGCAGGCACAATTGCCAGGGGTGCCATAACCCTGAAACACATTCGTTCAACGGAGGCAGCTTTGTTGAAATTGACGAACTGATAAGTCAGATGAAGAAAAACCCACTTATTGACGGCATTACATTGAGCGGCGGTGAGCCATTTGAACAGGCCGAAGCTTTTGGCGAGCTGGCAATGAAAGCAAAAAAGCACGGATACAATGTAATGACTTATACAGGGCATACATATGAACATATTCAAAAGAATAAGGATAAAATCAACGGTTGGGGAAAATTGCTTAATTGGACTGATATTCTTGTGGACGGGAAATTTGAAATTTCGAAAAAGAGCATGATGCTTAAATTCAGAGGCTCTTACAATCAAAGGTTAATTGATGTCAAGCAATCAATGGTCATGGACGAAATTATACAACATGAACATATAGATAATTATAGCTTTATAAGCTACGGATAATTAATAGGGGATGACAGCGGTTTTCTTATCGCTACCATCCCCATAATTAATTTAGTACCGTTTTTTACTTGGAAAGTGATTCTTCTATTGCAACAGCTACCGCAACGGTTGCACCAACCATAGGATTGTTACCCATACCGATAAGGCCCATCATTTCAACGTGTGCGGGAACTGATGAAGAACCTGCAAATTGAGCATCACCGTGCATTCTGCCCATTGAGTCTGTTAAGCCGTATGAAGCAGGTCCTGCTGCCATATTGTCAGGGTGGAGAGTTCTGCCGGTACCGCCGCCGGAAGCAACGGAGAAGTATTTCTTGCCGTTTTCTCCCGACCATTTCTTGTATGTACCTGCAACAAGGTGCTGGAATCTGGTCGGGTTAGTTGAGTTACCGGTGATGGAAACGTCAACACTTTCCTTGATCATGATAGCAACGCCTTCTAAAACATCATTTGCTCCATATACCCTTACCTTTGATTTTTCACCGTCAGAGTATGGTTTTGTATTTATTACCTTGAGTTCGTTAGTTGCAAAATCATAGTCGGTTTCTACATATGTAAAGCCGTTAATCCTGGAAATTATATATGCTGCATCTTTTCCAAGACCGTTTAAAATAACCTGGAGAGGTTCTTTTCTAACTTTGTTTGCCGTTCTGGCAATACCGATGGCACCTTCAGCAGCAGCGAAGGATTCGTGCCCTGCAAGGAAGCAGAAGCATTTGGTTTCTTCCTTTAAAAGCATTGCGCCGAGGTTACCGTGTCCCAAACCTACTTTACGGGAATCGGCAACTGAACCCGGGATACAGAAAGCCTGTAATCCTATTCCGATAGCTTCGGCTGCTTCGGCAGCATTCTTAACGCCCTTCTTTAAAGCAACGCCGCATCCTAACGTATAAGCCCAAACAGCGTTCTCAAACGCGATGGGCTGTACGCCTCTGACTATTGTGTCAACAGCTATGCCTTTTGAAGTACAAAAATCCTTTACTTCTTCAAGACTTGCAAATCCGTATTCAGACATACACTGGTTTATTTTATCTATTCTTCTTTCATAACCTTCAAATCTTACCACGATAAATCACCTCTCTTCTATATTATTCATGTCTTGGGTCAATAACTTTTACAGCTTCGGCAAATCTTCCGTATGTACCTATATTCTTTTCGTACGCTTCTTTAGGATCAACGCCCTTTTTGATTGCATCCATCATCTTACCGAGGTGTATAAATTTGTAGCCGATTACTTCATTGTCTGCATCCAGACCTATGTTTAATATGTAACCTTCAGCCATTTCGAGGTATCTTACACCCTTTGCCTTTGTTCCGAACATTGTTCCAACCTGTGAACGCAAGCCTTTTCCAAGGTCTTCGAGTCCGGCACCTATCGGAAGTCCGCCTTCAGAAAACGCTGACTGTGTTCTTCCGTAAACAAGCTGTTTGAATATTTCTCTCATTGCAACATTGATAGCATCACAAACAAGGTCTGTATTCAATGCTTCAAGAATTGTTTTACCGCTTAAGATTTCTGCAGCCATTGCTGCCGAATGCGTCATACCGGAACATCCAAGGGTCTCAACAAGAGCCTCCTCGATTATACCGTCCTTAACATTTAAAGTGAGCTTACAGCATCCCTGCTGTGGTGCACACCAGCCTATACCGTGTGATAAACCGGATATATCTTTGACTTCTTTTGCCTTAACCCATTTCCCTTCTTCAGGGATTGGAGCTGGTCCGTGATTTGGGCCTTTTTTGACACAAATCATTTGTTCTACCTCATGTGAATAGTTCATTTTTGTTTCCCCTTTCCAGAATGATTAGCTATTTACCGACTCTATAAGCTGCAATAGAAGGCCTCTGCCCTGGCTTTGATATCTGGATTTGCCTACTTAAAGGCAGGAGCCGTCAGCAATTAAACAATTAAGATGAGCCCCATAACCATTAATTATTCTAGCATAAAGTTTGTTAAATGTATATCATTCATGTAATTGATTTGTAAAGATTTATTTAAAATATTCTAAAAATTATGTTTTATTCTACACCATAACTTTTTTAAGGTATTATCATAAGCACTATTCTATGTCCATGGAATCATAGTATATTCCACACTGTCGTTAAAGGAAAAAAGCAAACCCGGCTGTAATATTGGTATGTATTTTTAGCTGAATTAATACATAAATATACAGTACAAGAGGTGTATAAGTATATAATGTTATACTATTCTTCTCAAATAGTTTGTTTTTCTAGCAGACTTTTATTCTGAGAGTCTTATAGCGTAAGCGTTATAAGACACTTTTAAGAAGATATAGTTCATCTGTTTATCGCGGCGATTTTCATACTTCGAAACTTGCAGCCTTGCTGCGATATGTTTATTTATGAAGAATTCTGGTATAATTGTTTTGGGTTTACATGAGTGATAAGGCTTAAGAGGTGTGGAAATGAGAAGTTCCGAAGATTCGTCCATAAAGACGCGAATTAGAAAAAGAAAACGTGCAAAGAAGAGAAGATTTTCTGCTATGGTTATATTTATGCTGATTATGGCTTATTGTATTAGTTATGGCATAGTAAAAAATGATGATACCGAAAAAGTACGTTCATATAGACAACAAAATACATCGGCAAATGAAAGTATGAATAAAAATAGCAGTGACTCAGATGTACCGGTAAATAAAGACAAGGCAGATGAAGATATTGCAGACGAAGACATATCAGATGAAGATATTGCAGATGAAGGCACTGAAAATTACGAAATAGTATATGAAAATGCTGCGCCGATGGAGGAAGGCGGTCAAATTGAAGTTCCGACCCCTATGCAATTTGGGGAAAATCTGTTGACTTCAAAAGCTTTGGAGGTTAATCCTAAATATGCAGTAATTGTGAGGGAGCTGCAGAATTATCTAAAGAGTTTAGACGGAAAATATGGCATATATTTTTTAAATCTGAAGGACGGATCAGAGTTTGGGATTAATCACAAGGATAGGTTTACAGCTGCCAGTACAATTAAGATACCAATAAACCTGTACCTTTTTAAAAAAATTAAAGAAGGTGCGGTAAACCCCAAAGGCATGTTGACCTACGAACGCGTAGATTACGAGACAGGTACGGGTATTATACAGAAAAGCTCTTTCGGAAAGAGATATACAGTAAGGGAATTATCTAAAAAGTCAATAGAAATTAGCGATAATGTTGCTACCAATATGCTTTTGAGACTTTTGGGTATGGATAATGTTAAGAACTACATGAGACAGCTTGGCGGTACTGTTGTAGTCGATGATCAAAATGTAACCTGCCCTGAGGATATGGGAATTTATATGAGGGAGGTTTACAGTTTTTACAAACAAGACATAACACTGGGGAATGAGCTTATGGGTTATTTTTTGAATACCACCTCATCAGACAGGATACCGGCACTGCTTCCGAAAAATGTAAAGATTGCGCACAAAATAGGCAATCAGGTAAAAACCATGAATGATGTCGGTATAGTTTTTTCAAGCGAACCGTACATAATTTCCATACTTTCAAAGGATGTGAATGAAAATGAAGCAGTAGGTGTAATAGCCGAAATATCAAAAAAAGTATATGATTTTGCAAAATAGAATAAAAGTCTCAGGACCCCAAAGACTTTTGCCGAATTTCCCTTCGGGAAATGGCTAATAATAAAGTGCCTTCAACAAGATGTCTTTTGAAGGCACTTTTCCTAAAAGCCAATTATTCTTAAAAGTTGATTCTGCTATTGAAGAACCCATCTAATTAAACCC
>JAEZNF010000572.1 GCA_023441845.1 Bacillota bacterium
ATGCAGCACTTGATAATCCTGAAATTATCGCACCATACGGACAAGAAGCAGGAAGCGGTACTTACGGTGATGATAATCCAGATGATGAGTATTACTGGGCAGCTTGTGAACTCTTTATTACATCCGGTAAAACTGAATATCTGGATTACATCAAAGATTCAAGGTATGCCTTAAGTATTCCGACTAAATTGGAAGGTGAATCATTAGGTACCAACGGAAGTATGGATTGGGGTAACGTATCAGCATGCGGTACAATTGATTTAGTATTAAATAGCGATAGATGTAAAGATAACGGTATGAATGAAGAAGATCTTGAAGCTTGTATAGAAAGCTTAGCAGCAGCTTCCGATAACTACATTGCAATTCAGGCTAAAGAAGGTTATGGAGTTCCTCTGGAAGTTGCAGATTATATCAGTGAATTCAGCGGACTTAGAGAAGAGATAAAAGATGGCTATCCGTGGGGTTCAAACTCATTTATAATGAACCAGAGTATCATAATAGCATATGCATATGAATTTACAAAAGACATTAAATACTTTAACGGAGTTTCCGAATCTATGGACTACTTGATGGGACGTAACCCGAACCTTAAGTGTTATGTAACAGGCTACGGCGAAAACCCTGTTAAGTATCCTCACCACCGTTTCTTCTGTCCGCAGATTGACCCATCCTTCCCGTCAGCACCTCCAGGATTTATGTGCGGCGGACCAAACTCAGGATGTCAGGATCCATGGATGAGTGGTTCAGGTATTATGGGTTCAGCGGCACAAAAATGTTACTTAGACCACGTTGAATCATGGGCTTCAAATGAGGTTACTATCAACTGGAATGCTCCTTGTGCATGGTTGACAGCATTCCTTGACTATACAGGAAATAATCTTGATGCAGCAACACCTACACCTTCAAACACTCCTACTAAATCACCGACTCCAACATCAAGTGATCCTAGAAAAAAATATGATGTTGATAATAATGGAGCAATAAACATGGCGGATGTTATGAAGGTTGCAGGTTCATTCAATTCTGTTAAAGGCAGCGATAAATACAATGAAAAATACGACTTTGATAATAATGGAGCAATAAACATGGCGGATATTATGAAGCTTGCAGCTTATTTTAATCAAAAAGTAGGATAATTTGTTGTATATCAGTAATAATTATTAAAAATTATAAAAGGCAGTATAAAACGTTGAGTTTTATACTGCCTTTTTTAGTGACCATTTCTCGAGGGGATTGATGCTCCTGAAAATTTTATTTGTCAGAGGTTGATAATGCCTATGACACTCAAAATTTACGTTTCAGAAATGTTCAAGTGGCCTTTTGGCGGTGGTGGTCCGTAAAACTGGTAGTAGTTGCATAGAAGCCTGCCGTTGTATAGTTTCCTTTTTTTGTCTGCACGACGCCCGAAAATCTTTTCAAATTCTTGCTGCGAGGTGATTACATAATAGGACCATGTGTCAAAGGTTTTAAATATTTTTCCCATTTCCCTATACAGTTTTTCTACTTCTTTTATTTCACCGAGTCTTTCTCCGTAAGGGGGATTGCAAATAATAAAACCGTATTTGTATCTTGATTTTATATCCGATACGGACATTTTCTGAAGATGTATGCTTGATTCGACCCCCGCTTGTTTTGCATGATATCTGGCAAGACTCATTACCTCTTCGTCTATGTCGGAGCCATGAATACGGAGCTCGCGGTCTGTCTTAATTAAGTCATTAGCTTCGGTTCTTGCATTCTCCCACAGCGATTTAGAGATATTTGGCCAATTCTCGGCAGTAAACTCACGCTTTAGGCCAGGGGCAATATTTCGGGCAATCAGCGCAGCTTCTATTGGAATTGTCCCTGAGCCGCAGAAAGGGTCAATCAAGGCACGGTCATGTTTCCACCTGCTTATCAGAATCATTGCCGATGCAAGCGTTTCTTTTAATGGTGCACCGCTGACCAATTTACGGTAGCCTCTTTTATGAAGTCCGGCACCGCTTGTATCAATTGTCAGTGTTGCCAGGTCCTTTAACAGTGCTACTTCTATCCTGTATAAAGGTCCGTCTTCATCAAACCAATCGCGCTTGTATTTTTGTTTCAATTTTTCAACAACAGCTTTCTTAACTATTGCCTGGCAGTCGGGTACGCTCGAAAGCTTTGAATCAATTGATTTGCCATCAACAGGGAACTGCGCGTTGACGGGAATCCATTGATCCCAGGGAAGTGCCTTGGTACCTTCAAAAAGCTCGTCGAACGTAAGTGCTTTAAATTCTCCAATTTTGATAAGCACACGGTCGGCTGTTCTAAGCCATAAGTTTGTACGGCATATAGCCGATTCATCCCCTGAGAATGTAACCTTTCCATTGTCGACAGACTGGTCGTCGTAACCCAAAGCCTTAAGTTCCCTTCCTACAACGGCCTCAATTCCGAATGCAGATGTAGCTATAAGATGTAATTTCGTCATAAATGTTTTCTCCAAATAGTAAATAATCTTTGTTTTCAATTATATAATATACCATAATATTAAAAAAAATCGAATTTATTTATGGTTAATA
This sequence comes from Bacillota bacterium, assembly GCA_023441845.1. Lineage (GTDB taxonomy): Bacteria > Bacillota > Clostridia > Acetivibrionales > DSM-2933 > JAEZNF01. The sequence continues at coordinate 2,541 of JAEZNF010000572.1, forward strand.
ATTCATCTCATCCAATTTGTTTAAAGCAGTCAAATTTAAGAAAAAATCAATTAAATTTGGAAAAACGTAAAAGCGTTCGATATGTTAGAATGAACGTATTTAAATTTCTAAAAAATACTCCAGGGTTTTTTGTACGGAGGATTGCACTTAAAAGGCATTTCCTGCTTGAGGGTAGGATGAACCAGGCTGATTTCATATGACCAAAGTGCAATTTGCTGACCGGCTTTATTTATATCCGCACCATATTTCTGGTCTCCATACAAAGGATACCCGACGTTTGAAAATTGAACCCTGATTTGATGGGAACGGCCGGTATGAAGTCTAATTCTTACCAGACTAAGCCCGTCCGCGCTTTTGAGCACTTCATAGTCCAGAATGGCTTCTTTGGCTCCCGGAGTAGATTTATTGACTACCTTAACTGTATTTGTTTTTTCATTCTTTAAAAGATAGTCATTAAGTCTTCCGGAAGAGGTATCTGGTTTACCGTTCAGTACGGCAAGGTAAACCTTTTTAAACTGATGGTTACGGATTTGCTCCGAAAGCCTTGATGCAGCTTTGGAGGTTTTGGCAAATACCATGGCTCCGCCAACAGGACGGTCCAGTCTATGAACCAGTCCAAGGTACACATTGCCGGATTTATTGTATCTTACTTTAATATCATCCTTTAGAATGGTCAATATGTCGGCATCGTTGGATTCATCCTTTTGCGAAGGCACATTTACAGGCTTTTCTACCACTAAAAGGTGATTGTCTTCATATAATATTTTTATTATTGGCTGTGCCATATCTATGCCTCCCATCGGCCATAAATACCGCATGGCAGAACAAGACCCGATGAAGTTATCGGAAGGCCAACTTCGCCGCACGAGACATGTCCGCCGTACTTTTTCTTTACGGTTAATGTCACTATATTGTCCAGGATAATTGGCGAAAAGCCGGTAGTATATGAATTAATAAGCATGAATAAAGGGTTGTCTGACATTACATCCAGACAGTCGCAAATGAAACCGTACAATGCGTCTTCGATCTTCCAGATTTCGCCTTTTGGCCCTCTGCCGTACGATGGCGGGTCCATAATGATTCCGTCATATTTTCTGCCGCGTCTTTTTTCCCTTTGAATAAACTTTATTACATCATCGGTAATAAACCTGACTTTCCTGTCTCCCAGACCTGATAAGTTAAGGTTTTCTTTTGCCCAGGCTACCATGCCTTTAGCTGCATCTACATGGCATACCTCTGCGCCTGCATAGGCTGCTGCTACGGTAGCTCCTCCGGTATACGCAAAAAGATTCAATATGTTTATATCGCGTCCGGCAGACCGGATTTTATCAATTATCCAACTCCAGTTTGCTGCTTGTTCGGGGAAAAGTCCGGTGTGCTTAAAACCTGTTGGTTCTATGTAAAATGATAATTCATTGTATTTTATTACCCACCTCTCTGGAAGTTTGGCCTTGAATTCCCAGTTGCCGCCGCCGCTCTGGCTTCTATGGTAATGAGCGTGCACTTTTGACCACAAACCGTTTTGATCCTTTAAAGGCCATATTACCTGAGGATCAGGCCTTCTTAATATATATTTCCCCCACCGCTCAAGTTTTTCCCCATCACCTGAATCTATCAATTCATATTCTTTCCAGTCATTTGAAATTAGCATCTGTTAAGCCTCCAAGCTATTATAAATAAAAAGATATTTTTACTGACTATTGTAAAAGCCGATTTTTACAGGTTTATTATAACACAAAGGTATAAAATATATAGAACATATATAGTATTTTTATGCATTATAAAAAGTGTGGTATTGATTAAAGTAATTTATGTTGATATTATAATAAAGAGAAATTAATTTAACAGGGAATGGGGTATAGGCCATGGATGAGATAAACGGTGTTGAAAATTTGCTGCAGGAAAAATCGATTATTAAGACAAGACACCCGGGAAGCTATGATTGGGTGACCACTATCATTCAGAAAGCTTATGACAATTACCTTGAGATTGAACAGGTTGAAGATTATATGAGTAAAGTATTGATGATAGGTGATAACCTGCTCTGTAAATACTCGGATGAAGATAGTCTTTATACACTGGAAGCAACAGTACATAATATAAAATTCAATACACAGTCGGTTGTTTTAAGCGTTAATAATGTCAAAAAGATGAAAAATGCCAGATGCTCTTACAGGTATGATGCTTACCTGAGTTCAAGTCTTTCGACAAAGGAAAACCTTAACGAATTATATTCTGTGGTGACTAATTTAAGCCACTCGGGAATGAGCATCATTACAAAGGGTTATATGGAAATTGGCGACAAAATAAATATGAGTATTTATTTATCGGGTGACAATATTATTTCATTTCTATGTGAAATCAAATGGAGCGATGTTATTTGGCCCAATAATATGTACGGTGTGCAGATAGTTGAAATCAGTGATGAAAACAAGGCTAAATATGAAGAATACATAAAAAAGCTGGAAAGAAAAGAAAAACGGTTGCTGTCAAAATATAACAAAAACGATGCGTAGATTAAACTAATGTTATTGAGGTGTTTTATTGAAAAAGGTCGCTTTTACAACAAGTATTCCGGTAGAAGTTATATTTGCCGCAGGTATGATACCTGTCGATTTAAATAATGTTTTTATTACCGGTGAAAATCCTGAGAAGGCCATCGAACGTGCTGAGAGCATAGGCTTCCCCAGAAACACCTGTGCGTGGATAAAAGGAATATACTCCACTATAG
>JAEZNF010000573.1 GCA_023441845.1 Bacillota bacterium
ATATAGTGCTATTGAAGGCAGGTTCACGCCGTTAAACATATTATTCTTAACCATTGTGTAATGTGCCATATCGCAGAAAACAAGCCTGTCCCCAGGTTTTAAAGGCTTTTTAAAGGAATAATCTCCAATGACATCTCCCGCAAGGCAGGTATTGCCTCCAAGCCTGTAAGTATATGTGAATTCCCCCGGCTCTCCCGCATCTATAATATTAGGCCTGTACGGCATTTCAAGCACATCGGGCATGTGACACGCCGCGGAAGCATCCAGAATAGCTATCTTCATACCGTTATCAACAATATCCAGAACGGTCGAAACAAGAAATCCTGTGTTCAATGCAATTGCTTCCCCGGGCTCTAAGTATACATCCACTCCATACTTGTTCTTGAAAAACATAATACTGGAAATCAGGGTTTCAATATCATAATCCGGTCTTGTAATATGATGACCGCCGCCTAAATTGAGCCACTTCATTTTTTCGATGTATTTACCGAATTTTTCATCCACCACTTTTATAGTACGTTCCAAAGTGTCGGAATTCTGTTCACACATTGTATGAAAATGAAGTCCGTCAATACCCTCAAGCTCGTCCTCCCTGAAATTAGACAAAGTTACACCCAGCCTTGAATTCTGGTAGCACGGATTGTAAATAGGAGTCTTAATTTCGGAGTATTCAGGGTTCACGCGGATACCGCATTCTATTTTTTTTGAGTCCATCCTCTTGACCCTATCCTTAAACCTTCCCCATTGATCGAAGGAATTAAAGACAATATGGTCGCAAATTTTAAGTATCTCATCAAAGTCTTCATCAATATAGGCCGGGGAGTAAATATGAACCTCTTTTCCCATTCTTTCATACCCGAGCCTGGCTTCAAATAACGAGCTTGAAGTAACACCTTTTAAGTATTTGCCCACCAGAGGGAATACCGAATACATGGAAAACCCTTTTAGTGCAAGCAAAATGCTGCATCCTGTACGTTCCTGTACAGAATGCAGTATTTCAAGATTTTTCTTAAGAAGTCTCTCATCAACTATATAACATGGAGACGGTAAACTGTAAAAATCAATATTCATATTTTATACCTCAATCAAGAAGTGTCGGTGAAAAGCTTTCTTTCCAGGGAAGTCCGAATTTATTCAATGCTTCCATATAAGGATCGGGATCAAACTCCTCAACATTGAAGACACCCGGCTTTTTCCATATACCCTTTAAAATCATCATGGCTCCTATCATTGCCGGAACTCCCGTGGTGTATGAAATTGCCTGTGAACCTACTTCCTGGTAGCACTCTTCATGATCGCAAACATTATAAACATAGTATGTCCTCGGCTTTCCGTCCTTTATTCCCTGGATTATGCAGCCTATATTTGTTTTGCCTTTGGTCCTCGGCCCTAAAGAAGCCGGATCAGGAAGAACAGCCTTTAAAAACTGCAATGGTATTATCTTCTTATCCTCATAAACTATGGGCTCAATAGAGGTCATACCAACATTCTGCAGCACACGCAAGTGATTCAGGTAATTGTCCGAAAAAGTCATCCAGAACCTGATGCGCTTAACGCCTTTAATATTAACGGCCAAAGATTCCAGTTCCTCATGGTACAAAAGGTATATGTTTTTAGGGCCTATCTCCGGAAGGTCATAAACCTCTTTCATTGAGAGGGGCGCTGTTTCTACCCATTCACCATTTTCATAGTACCTGCCGTTGGCTGTTATCTCACGGATATTGATTTCAGGATTGAAATTTGTAGCAAACGGGTATCCGTGGTCACCTGCATTGGCATCAACAATATCAATATAATGTATTTCATCAAAATAATGCTTTTGGGCATATGCGCAGAAAACGCCTGTAACACCCGGATCAAAACCGCTTCCCAATAATGCCGTTATTCCTGCTTTTTCAAACTTTTCCCTGTATGCCCACTGCCATTTATATTCAAACTTCGGTGTATCCGGCGGCTCGTAATTTGCAGTATCAACATAATGAACGCCCGTTGCCAGACATGCATCCATAATTGTCAAATCCTGATAAGGGAGTGCCACGTTAATAACAATATCCGGCTTAAAGCTCTTAATGAGCTCAATTACCATGTCGGTATTATCTGCATCAAGTTGAGCAGTTTGAATCTTTGTACGTCCTCCGGCTAATTTTTCTTTAATAGCCTCGCATTTTTCAACAGTTCTGCTTGCTATTAAAATCTCCTCAAAAATTTCAGGGTTCTGGCAGCATTTATGAATGACAACATTCGCAACGCCTCCAGCACCAATAATTAAAGCTTTTCCCATATTAACAACCCCTCAACTTCCTATTGCAAATTAATAAGATTGATTATACATAAAACGCTTTGAAAAATCAATAAAAACGACAAAAATTGAGTCTCATTTAAGAAGGGCACATTAGTGCCCCATAACGGAGTTCGTCTCTATAAGCGGGGCACAAACAAAGGACATACTTTTTAATATAAAAAAGGACTTAACCTTGTTTTACTTTTATATTCATACCTTCTACATCCCACTGTATTGTATAAATTCCAAGCTCCCTGGCTGTTCCTACAACACTATTGTTGTAATCACCGAAAGGTGCCCTGAACAACTCTACTTTACTTCCCGATATTTCCTCAAGCCTACTTGTGCATAATGAAATCTCTTTTCTGATCTTTCCGCTGTCAATACTCCCCATCCTTAAGTGTGAATACGAATGATTTCCAATATCATGTCCTTTTATAGAAATCATTTTTACAGCATCTGGATATTTTTCCGCCCATTGTCCGACCATAAAAAAAGTTGCTTTAATGTCCTCTTTCTCCAAAGTATTCAGTATACCCGGAATATCGTCCGCTCCCCAGGGAGCAGGTACGTAAGGATACCTTATAATTTGTAGGTTAAAATTTTTTAAAATATTTTATGCAACACTACTGTTAATTACCTTTTTCCCACTAACCATTCTTTTGCTTTTTCAAAATCACTTATGTAGTTTATCGCAAACCGATACTCATCTTCTCTCTTTTTAAAAGCCTTTTTCATCAAATTTTGTGAATGTCTTTCTAGTCCAACAAAAACAACCTTCTGGATATGGCGAGTATTTTTTATATATGTATCAGTAATTAAATCAATTATTCTCTCGTCAACAAAAGTCTCATCAAGATTTACAGCTATCAAAGATGGTGCTGATGCCTTTGTGATATTTGGTATGTCGTCAATAAATTTTTGTATCACTTCATCTGTAAATGAATACATACCATCTAAATGCTCAAACCAAATTTCCCCTCCGCCAAAATACATAGAAAAGGATCTTTTATGTGTTACTGGT
>JAEZNF010000638.1 GCA_023441845.1 Bacillota bacterium
CTCCAGTATAGTGTTTTGCTGAATCAGGTGGGTATCCAATATAAGGCCAAGCCCCAGCCTGTTTACCTGCTTATTATAAGTCATTTCAAAATGTCTTCTGCAAAATCCCTTTTCATTGGTTTCAATCCTGCCCTCGGGTTCCATCAGTGAAGGGCCCAGGATATAGTCAATATATTCGTTTTCAAGTTTTTTTTCCAGCACGCATACCGGACATTCACATTCTTCTTTAAAGGCATCGGTAACAGGTATTGTATATATCTTCTCTTTCATTGATTGCAGTTCCTTTCCGACATCAGAAATAATTGTCAGATGGTTTTAATTATTTTATTATATCAGAAATAATAGGGAATATATATGTTAAAATATATGTTTGATAAAATCGGTTGATGAATTATTAAGGTGGTGTCGCGTTTGGAATATAAAGGCTACAGGATTACTGAGGATGGCTCTATTCTTATTGTTGACGGGGTAAATGACTTTAATCCCGTACACATATTTGAGTGCGGACAATGCTTCAGGTGGATAAAGCAGGATGACGGAAGCTACCGTGGAATAGTAAAGGATAAAGCGGTTAGTGTTTCTATGGATGGCACGAGGCTTATAATCAGGAACTCGTCTATCCGGGACTTTATAGATATTTGGTTTGATTATTTTGATCTGGGCAGGGATTACAGTGCCATAAAAAAACGCTTAAGCAAAGACGAAATTATGAAGGAAGCAATAAAATACGGTGCAGGTATAAGGCTATTAAGGCAGGATATATGGGAAGTCCTTATTTCTTTTATTATTTCAGCCAATAACAGGATTCCGAGAATTATGAAAACTGTTGACACGCTGTCTGAAATGTACGGGAAGGAAATTAAACAGGAAAACAGCAGCTTCTATGCTTTTCCTGATCCTGAAATGCTTGCGGATTCCGAATTGGAGCATTTACAGATATGCAAGGCAGGATTCAGATGCAGGTATATAATTAAGGCCTCTTCAATGATAAGGGATAAATCGGTAGATCTCGCCCAGCTTCCTGGAATGACTACCGTAAAGGCAAGGGAAGAACTCATAAGGGTTCCGGGAGTAGGCCAAAAGGTAGCGGACTGCGTTCTGCTTTATTCGGGAACCAAACATGATGTATTTCCGACTGATGTATGGGTAAAAAGGGTTATGGAAACCCTGTATTTCAAGCGGGAAGCGACCTTTAAAGAAATCCACGCCTTTTCAGATGAGTACTTTGGTGATTTGGCAGGGTTTGCGCAGCAGTACCTGTTTTATTATGCCAGGGAAAACAAAATCGGGACAGAATGATCCGGAGTTGAAAACATGTAACGTCTTTAGTCCGATCGAAATATTATGTTATATAAAATGTTTCGAGGTGATTATGGTGGACTGTTTGGCAATTTTAAGGTCCGGGAACTATGCTCTCGCATTGTGCAGCATATTGGAAAGAAAAGGGTATGTATTTGAGGTTGTTTCGATACCATGTCAAATTGCGCGCGAAGGCTGCGGCTATTGCCTGAAATTTCCGGAAATATATAAAGATTTGGTAATAAAAGAAGGAACATCAAACGGTTTGGTAATACTTGAGATGTATAGAGTTCAACCGGGTTTTAACAAGAATAGGTATATAAAAATTTTATAATATTATCGTATAAATATTGCAATAAATCAAGTGAGGAAAGACTAATATACATGCAGATTGAGAGAGCATGATAAAGTTTAATTATAATAGATAATGGATAGCAAGCGTAGAAGAATTTTTAAATGTTGTTTTCATTGCCTGGATGGTGCTATAATAATTTTGAAAACGAAATTAATCCTGAAATGTGCGAGTGTACCTAAATTTTGAACCTACATTTGGAATAAGGGAGTTTGGCGTTTGAAAGCGTATATCAGGCCTCAAGATAATACCGACACTTAAATATTAAGTGCAACGGCGGTGGAAGGTAAAAGCTTTTAGCAGGACACCCACCTAGCATGGGCTAGGTGTCAAAATATAGGTGGTCGGCATTTTGGGTTTAAAGATGAATAAAAAGCTCTCTGTAAAAGGAGAGCTTTTATTCATCTTTTATTTTATATTTTTGTTCAAAATCGTCCATTACGGCTTTTACGCTGTCAAGTCTTTGACTGATGCCCTTAAGCTGGCTTAATTCGTTTTCCAGAAGGGAAAGTCTTAATGAGTACTTTGTGAGTTCCTTGTTAAGGTTTTGCTGGGCTTGTGCCAGTTCGGAGAACTTATTGTCAAGGCTTATGTTTGACTCCTGAATATCCTCGACACTTCCTTTTAAAGTTTTAAAGCCATCCAGGAGCATACTTCTTAGTTCGTCCGCAGTTATGCTGTTATTAGAGGATGAATCATATAAGAAGGCCAGATTATACCCATTAATAAAATTTCCGGGAATGTTCTTTACAGAAATTTTTTCATTTTCTATAGGATCGTTCGATTTATAAATAATATTGGCAAGATGCCTGCCGTTAAAGAAGTTATACCTCAATGGTCTGCCGAAAGAACTGTCATTGTCGCCCGTGGAACTGTAGTATATGGAATTATCCCTTACCCAGTACACCAGGGCTTTTTTGTTGACAATGACCACAGAAAAGTCTTTAAAAGCATATTGAGAAGTGTTTATAACCACTTCAGAGGTCCAAATGTTCCTGTCCGGCATTTTCTGCTGGTAAACTAACTCAAATAACTTGTCATTCTGCCTTTGGTAGCAAATATGTATAATATCGGTGCTGTCAATTACCGTCCTTGGGAGTTCACAGTTTCCGGTATACCTTGTGATTGGGGTGAATTCACCCCAGCTTTTTTGAGAGGCAATGTACTTTTTAGAACCCAATTGAGTATACTTTCCGTCGGAAACATGGTAAACAATGTACATATTCCCGGACTTATCGCAAACAACCGAGTAGGGGTGCGGGTTTTTAACAACATAATCCAGAACTTTGGGATTGCTTACACTTCCCGCAGCTAAGGTCTGATGTGAGAGAATGTTATGGTTGTTATACTCAATAATGAAGAAGATGTGAACCGATTTCTTACCGGGTATGAGGTACAGATGCTTGTCATAAACCGAGGGGGATTTGCTGTTTAATACCGGAATAGTATTTATATTACTGTTGTCAATCATGGAACAAAATATATTTCCCTGTTTATCCTGGAAGATTATATGGAAACAGTCTTCATAATCCATGTCGATAAAAAATGTCCGGTGTAAACTTTTTTGAATAACTCTCGGCTCGGACCATGTACTGCGCTTTGTAAGTGTACTGTAGCAAAGTCCCAGTCTCTCATCATGGTAGAAGCTCCATACCTTCCCGGAAGATTGTTTAAACACAAACTGAATGTTGTCTGAACTATACATGTTTGTCACCCTGTGGAAATATTCCTACATATGTTTATGAAGTTAGTATGCGAATTATTATTAAAAAGTTTTTTGCAGTGTAACAAAAAAAATAATACCACATATTATGTAATTGAAAGGAAATCATTAAGGAAACTAATTAAGGAAACTAATTAAGTAAAGGGGGATATAATATGGGCCAACACGAAAAAGTTGTTCCGGGCTTAATAAGCGGATGCGACCTTCAAAGAATCAGAGAAGCAGTGTGTATAATGGTTGATAAAATATACGATTCCTGCAGGGAAAAGGATTGTATAGAAAATGCAAGGGTAATATTCAAGTGTCCTGAAAGAGTACAGCATATAATTGATACAGCTACCACTGTAAGGTGCAGAGGAGCTGAAATAATTGATGTGCTTACACATATTGAAGAAGTACCGTTTAAGAGAGGCTTCTTTACGGTAGATGTTACTTTCTTCATCAAAGTAAGGCTTGAATTCATTCTTCCGACAGGACCTGTTAGAGAAACCGGAATTGTAGTATTCAATAAAAAGGTTATTCTTTTTGGTTCAGAAGGAAACGTAAAAATATTCAAATCACAATTTGTTGAACATTGCGGCTGCCGCAGCGAAGAACCGGCGCATTTAAGACTTGAGCAGAGCAATCTGCCGATTGCAAAGGTAGAGGTTGCAGAGCCTATTTGCCTTAATGCAAGAATTCAGGATATACTTGATAAATTCTTTGAGGATTGCTGCGACAATTTACCGAGAAATGTAGTTGAAGCATTGGAAGCTGATAATGAAGGCGCTGGAGAAAGATTCATAGAAGCACCGGTTGCTGGAGTACTTCCTGCACCTAGAAAAAGAGTTGTTGTTACAATAGGCTTATTCTCAATAATCAAGCTTACCAGACTTGTACAACTGCTTATACCTGCATTTGACTTCTGCTTCCCGAATAAAGAATGTATTGCAGCTACCGAAGAAAATCCATGCGAGCTTTTTGATACAATAGAATTCCCGTTTAATGAATTCTTCCCGCCTCAGAAGTTTGATTTTCCGGGTGCTACGGAAGCTGAAAAAAGAATGACTGAAGAATTATCAGAAGGCTGCTGATAATTCCTGATATAAAAAAGGGCTGGTTTTAGTTAAAGCCGGTCCTTTTTTATCTGTCCTTTTATTTCTTTAGGCAAAGTATAAATATAACTTTTACCATAATTATGCTATACCCTTGGTGGATGCCGCAAATGGCCCGCTTAGAAAGTGGAAGTAATGTTTTAAGTGCCATTAGCCATATTTAGCCAGGCACTATTACCTTGACATAACTTTCGTATTTTCGTTAGAATATAACTACAGGGGTTTCATATCACTACATAGGGGGATTATTGATTATGAAAAAGGTAATATTGGTAAGCTTGTGTGCTGCCTTGTTGTTTTTGGGAGCGTCACTATGCTATGCCAAAGAGGGTACCATAACGGAAAGTCCCGATGTTAAAATTATAATTGACGGAGAACTTAGTACCTATACAAATGTTCCGATAACAGTTAACAACAGAACACTTCTTCCGTTTCGTGAAGTGCTTTGTAACCTTGGAGTTCAGAATGACGAAGAACATATCATCTGGAACAGCGCAGAAAAAAGTATCACCATCTTAAAGGACGAAGTTAAAATATACCTTAAGATAGGCAGTAATGATGCTACTGTCAATGATCAGCCTGTAGCAATTGATGTTGCCCCGGTCATATATAAAAGCAGAACTTACATACCTGCAAGATTCATTTCACAGAGTTTGGGGATAAAGGTCGGATGGGATCCGGTTTCAACAACGGTTCTTATGAAGAATGAGTCCGATTACAATGAAATAAAAAGCGTTCTTGACAAAACTAGTGCAGCGATGTCGTCTTTAGAGAGATATAAGACTGGCGAGACCGGGAAAGCATCGCTTTTTACCGGAAATATAACCGTATTATCAATTACATCCCATAAGACCACGTATGATTATAAGAATAGATTAATTTATTCAACAATAGATTCAAGCCTTGAAGACGGAGAGAATAAGATTGACGAACAACTTGAGTATTATACTGATGGATTTACGGAGTACGTCAAAACCGATGGAAACTGGCTAGGCACTCCTATGGATCAGGACAAGAGTAAAAAAGTGTTTGAATTTGAAGATCTGGCTGCCGATGACATACTTTGTACGGGTCTTAATTTTGTAAGTGATCCCACAGATAATGCAATTTGCTTAAAGGGGAACATAGACTTAAAAAATTACTCCGACGGTTATTTTGAGCTTGTTGATATAAGCGATTATAGGTTCAAAACAGTAGAGGTTGAAATTTCAATCAATAAAGATACCTATTATATAAACAAGATAACTTTGAAAGCAATAGTATCGAATAAAAATGATGAGGATTCAGAAATAACTACCGAACTGGAGACAAACTATTCCGATTTTAACGGAGATTTTACGGTCGCTGTTCCGGAAGGGTTGGGTGTTGGGTAAGTTCAAGCTGTTATTGTCTATTTAGGCACAGTTAAAATAAAACTTCCACTATAACTGTGCTATACCCCTGGAGTGTCATGAAGGGCTCGCTTAGAAAGTGGAAGTAATATTTTAAGTGCCTATTAAAAGGGATAGAAGCTGACTATCCCTTTTTGCATAGTGAAGTTGACTAATTTAGTTTCTTATATAAATGTTTGGTATTACATGGCTTTTCCGGGTATTACAGCATCAATTATGCCGTATACTAAAGCTCCCAGTATGGCTCCAAACAAAGTAACACTAAATCCGGCTACAAAAAACTGAGTTACATATATAATTACAGCTGCCAGTATAAATCCTGATATACCTCGTCCAAATGGAGTGGCATGAAGCCCCAAAAATCTTAATGCTACATAGTCTAATGCTGCTAATACGGCAGCCCCGAATAATAGAGGCCATATTCCTGATATTGTAAAACCTGGAGTTAAAAATGCCGTAATCCCTAATACAATAACACCTACAACAAACCTTACCAGAAGTTGGGTTATACTGACATTTCCCGTCCTTGTAAATTGATTAGCCATTTGATTCACTTCCTTTCATTATATAGTTATTTATATTATTTATAAATAGACGATTAATTATTCAGATGCGTAAGTTTGCATTAATTGCATATTGTCAGGGCAATTAGCAAAAATTAAATGAAAACCGTGTAAAACGGAATGAAATGTTGATTTTCTGCTTAAAATATTTGCTTACCTGAAGAAAGTCTGTTAAAATATATTATAACTTAATAGTGGAAATATTATGATTGGGAAGAGTAGCATAAGAAAACTCCAGAGAGAAGCTGTCAATGGGCTGGAAGCAGCTTTAGTAAATGACTTGATGTGAAGTGCCCCCATGAATTTGAGACCGAAAATTTAAGAATAGCAAAAATTTTGCTCGTCTTTTTAGTAGGTTTTCACGGAGATGCTCCGTTATGCTTTTAAGATGGGTTTTAACCCAATTAGAGTGGAACCGCGGTTACCTCGCCTCTAGATAGTGGAAGGCGAGGTTTTTTAATACCCGGGAAGAAGGACATTTCAAAATGTAAAGTATACAAACCCTGAAACGTATATTTAAAGGTATACGTTTTTAAAATTTATTAATAAGGGTAAAAATAAATTAAAATTTATATATTAAAGATGTGGGGTTTTTTATATGTTTAAAGAGCTTGTATATGACGCCAAATCAATAGCAAAAAGGGATCCGGCTGCTAAAAATATTATTGAGGTAATTTTGCTATACCCCGGATTTCATGCAATCTTTTTTCACAGGATTGCACATTGGTTTTATAATAAAAAACTATTTTTTGTTTCAAGGTTTATTTCACAATTTTCAAGGTTTTTTACTGGAATTGAAATTCACCCTGGAGCTAAAATAGGCAGAGGGCTTTTTATAGACCACGGTATGGGAGTTGTGATAGGTGAGACGGCTGAAGTGGGCGATAATTGCACTATTTATCACGGGGCTACCCTTGGAGGAACAGGAAAGGATACAGGTAAAAGGCATCCTACCATAGGCAACAACGTGTTAATCAGCTCTGGAGTTAAAATACTGGGGCCATTCAAGGTGGGTGATAACTCCAGAATCGGTGCAAATGCCGTTATATTGAGGGAAGTCGAGCCAAACACTACAGTTGTTGGTGTGCCGGGCAGGCCTGTCCGGAAGGGAGTGGCAAAGATTGTTCCTTCACTGGATCTGGACCAGATTCATATAGGTGACCCTGTAGCCCAGGAGTTATGCAGGCTTCTTGCCAGAATAGAAGTTCTTGAGAAAACACTTGCCGGAAATGAAGATATCGGTATGCCGGATAAAATAATTAAGAGGCAGATGCCTCATGAAAGAATAGAAACCGAAAGGTGCAGTATTGATAAAACACAGGTGTGATTGAGTCCAGTTGTGTTGGGAATATAAAATATTTAATAAATATGGCCGGATGTGCTTAAACGTGGAGGGAGATTACCGTGAAGATTTATAACACAATGACAAGGAAAAAAGAGGAGTTTCAGCCGCTTGATCCTAATGAAGTAAAGATTTATTCATGCGGACCTACGGTTTATAA
>JAEZNF010000616.1 GCA_023441845.1 Bacillota bacterium
GTATTGAAGAGGGTTACATATCATATAAAATATATATAAAAACCACTTATGAGAACGGAGATACAAATTTCGGCGGAAACAACATAACACATAGAATAATGCAGTTTATGAAAATTGTATTTGCAGACTACTACAAAAACAGGAAAGAAGTGCCCGAAATAGACAGCCTTATCGACATACCCAGCAATGACATCTTCAGGTATGTTGATGAAATGGGAGTAAATAAGGTTTATGAAAATTTCGAACGACACTATGCTGAGGCTGAAAAATATATACCTACCAGGTTTAAGGAGTATGAGAACAGGTCAAGGGAAGAGTACCAGAGGATAAAGAACAACTTCTATTTCTTATGGGAAATTGCAGATAATATGAAAAAGGAATTTTTCAGGAAGACCAATATTCTGAGAAATAAATTTGACGCGACGGAAGAAGGCGGGCCTGAAAGCGACCTGCATATTACTACCCTTAACAAATGGTGCCTGTCTGTTATCGAAGACGGAAAGTTCAGGTATGTTTATAATTTCCCAAGCGTGTTTTTCAATATAAAAGAAATAAACAAGCTTATAAAAGCCGATATATACGAAATTGTACGCAAGTTTTTAGACAGCTTCTACCAGAGCAGAAGGCTTCAGGATTTCTCAATAATAAAGCTGACGGGACAGTCCTGTAGAATTGATACATTTAAGGAAGCTTTAAAAGAGTTTGTCCCGGGAAAAAGCATAGAATTCAAGCAGAAAAAGGAAGATGACGAGAACATACCTGACCTGAAGCTCTCATGCCTCCGGGGTGTGTTAAGATATATCAACTCCAAGAAAATAGGCGACATAGAGGCTACCATAGTAAATGATATACCCATTGTGCCTTATTCCGTCACTGCTTTTACATATAACAAGCAGGAAGTTGACCTTATATGCAGCCTGGAAAAGAAGAACCAGGTGAAGGGATATATATCAAGGCCCATTGGGGTATTGGAGGTAGAGTTCTATTTAAAAAGCTCCGAGGGCGTATTGAGGCAAAAGTATGTCTACTATAATAACTTTGATGAATATGAAGTGATTTTGCCTGAAGAAATAGTCGGAAGGTATGAGGGCAAGGTATTTCAAGAGGATACCGATACCATAAGAAACGGAGAAATAAGATTTTTCCTCTTTGCACACGACAAGAACTGGGGTTTTCATGTTGTGCCGGTAGCAAGGAAAGATGAACAGCTTTTAATCGGGAAAAAGAAATTCTTTGCATTTGAAGATGATTTATCTGAGCTTGATTTCTTTGACGGTTTGAAGTAGAAAGAATAATTTTTAGGAGGAATTTAAATTGTTTGCCAATCTATTTCCTAACTTTGGGACGGGTAGAATTCTAAAAAAGGAAATGCTTGAGTGCCTGAGAGATTATCCGAGAGACTTCTTCGATGTGTATTTCAAGGATTATTCGAATGGCATAATAGCAGGTGCAGATGCGGTAGTTGGGGAAAACATCATTACCATTGAAAGAGGAATCGTAAAACATAACGGCAGGATTTACATCCTTGAAAAGGATTATGAACTTCCCTACAACTATACAAACAGCGAGGCCTTGATTAAGATCAAGTTCCTTGATGGGAATTTAAAAGGTGACTTTACACAATACAGTACAAATATATTCATAGATAGTAGCACTGCTTTAGGAAGTGATGAGTTAGAGCTCGGAAGGTTCAAGCTAAGGGAAGGAGCAATACTAAGATCAGACTATACCGATTTTTTTGATTTAACAACCGAATACAACACAATAAATATAGTTAACGTAGAGTATTCAGCACTTGATAAAAGTACCTTGAAGCCCTTTATATTAAAGTATTTTTCCAGAATCCTTTTAGAGTGCAACTCGGAAAACATTAATGACATTCTATTTGCGATGCAGTGCCTGAACACCGGTTCAATCGAGAGGGAAGTGCTGATATACTACATCTCGAAAAGGTGGGGAATTGAAATTAAAGAATACACTAATATGGAGATATATAAATATCTTTGCCATATTGTTAAAGAGGTAAAAAGCGGGAAGAGGAGGCCTGTGGAGGCTAGAAATGAAGGTCCTATGAGGATTATTGTGGATTAAAAATACAGCCTTTATAGTTTTTTTAGATTATGATAAGGTATAGGTAGGAGTATAAGTAATGGCTATTTTAGATGAGGATTTGGAGTACAAATGTCTTAACGCCGGAACAAAACTTAAAGAGGATTATGAGCTTACAGAATGCATTTCTGTAAGCGAATTATCCATAGTTTATTTGGGCATGGACAATAAAAGGCAGCAAAAATGCATAATAAAAGAGTTTTTTCCTAACGGGTTGGTATTAAGGGATATTGATAGAAAGACGGTGGTGTGTAAGCAGCCTTCAAAAAAGGACAGGTATTTAAGCTTAATTGAGGTATTCTTTAATGAAGCAAATATATTAAAGAAATTCAATCACAAAAATATACCTAAATATATTGACCATTTTAATGAGAACAATACCGGATATATCATTATGGAATATTGTGAAGGTAAAACTCTTGAAACATATGTAAAAGAAGAAAAGGATGTTTTAATCCCCTTATTCTTAAAGAATATATACATACCGCTTGTAAATGCAGTAGACAAGCTTCACAATAAAGGAATACTACACAGAGATATTAAACCGACAAACATAATAATCCGTGAGAACGGCGTACCGGTTTTAATAGATTTCGGATCGGCTATATACTATAAGAATGCCGACAAAAAGAAGATATTTGTCACATCAGGCTTTTCGCCGCTGGAGTTTTATTCGGAGAATTCGGCTCAGGGCAGGTATTCGGATATATATGCTCTGACGGCAACGCTTTATTACTATCTGTGCGGGAATG
>JAEZNF010000631.1 GCA_023441845.1 Bacillota bacterium
TTTTATCATTTTGTTTTCCTCCTTGTTTTTATTCACAAAGAGTATACTAACCCTTGAGTACATCTTGTTTCAAAGGTAAGTACCACCATTTCCAGCAATTTATTCTTCACTTAAAGTACATACACCCTTTAAGTATACTGCTTGGATGCTTTTAAAAAACCGGTACATTAAAGATTTTTTTGTCTGCGGGTTAAGCGTGTTTAATTATGCCTAAAACGTAGGAAGCGAACCAAATTATCCATACGCAAAGGCTGAAATTATATAATTTATTTACTAAACCTTTATGCATATTTAATGCAATTGCAGAACCTATCGCATTTAAAAGCATCAGTATTAGAGCAGTGTACCCAACTATATCATGTATGCCGAATCTCAATTTGCTTCCAGCAAGCTTATACATCAAAAAAGTTGCTGAGATATCACAAACAAATCCTATAAAAAACATAACTGTGCCATCGTAACAATGTTTTTCTCCTGATTTCACTGATAGTAGGTACCGTGTAACTAATCAATGCTAAATTCACCAAAATTACCGACATTACCAACATTCTTACCATCCTATTTACTGAAACAGCCCATTATTTATATAAAACCGCTCTATTCATAGAGGAGTTTTCATTTTGTCCAATATTATCCACGTAATAATTTATTTTAGATTAATGTTTAACTTTTTTCACTTTTTTATAACCGTCAATAATTTTTTCAATTTTTTCATCCTTTGCAACTCCATCGGCAGAATAGAGCCTTCCATTGAAGTTATCCAGAACCCATTTGTTATTCTGACGCTTAAAGTTCAAGTCAAGCCTCCCCAAATAATAATCTTCCTCTCCTCCGGCTTGCATGATAGGAATACCGTTTGAAACCACAGGCTCAGAAGTACTGATGTGGTCATGTCCACCAATTACAGCCGAAACATCCTTTATCTTTTTGTCTATTACAATACCTGCATGAGATAACACTACCTGTATGTCCGAAGTGCCATTTACCTCGGGCAAAAGCTGCCGGACAGCCTCTTCGCCCGGTATAAAGTCCTTATTAACTGCCATATCAAGGTGTTCATCCTCAGGGCTTGTTGAAGTGATGCCTATTATAGCGACATTAAGGCCGCCTATTTCCTTAACAACGTACGGTTTTACCCCAGTAATATATTTATTTGTATTATTTAGTTTGACATTCCCGCAGAGTATGGGGAATTTAGCCCATTTAACCAGATTGGAAATCTGGCTGTCGCTCTCAAAAAGAGTACCGCAGTTTTTTTTTGATTTTTTGCTATTGGGAACCTTGAATTCATTGTTTCCAAGTACCATTGCATCGTAACCCATGGCGTCAGCAATCTCCATCTCGATTTTACCCTTAAAATTTTCGTATTTTCCCCGCTTGAATATATCTCCCGCATCAAGCAGCAGGACATTTTTCCGCTCATTTCGCACCTGGTTTACAATAGTGGCGTATTGGGGCATCTTATTAAAATGCCCGTGAATGTCATTTGTCCCTAATATCGTTAAAGAATAGCTTTCCGAGTCCTTATCCGGCACAGCAGTTCTGATACCCGGATTATCATTTTTTTTAACCTGTCCCGAATTGCAGGATGTTAAAGTAAATATTGATACCAAAAAAACAGTCAGTAAAAATGCTATATAATAAAGTTTCGACCTTTTAGCCATTATACCCCCTACATAATCCTGTAAATTACTCCTTAAACAGTAATATATTCACATAGATTATAATAGAAAAACGGACATTTGAAAAGTCCCCTGAGCAATTTATATGAGTCCCGCAACCTTTTTCTTTAATCCGGTTGAAAGATTGGATTCACAAGCTTACTTACTGAAGGGGATTTTTCTGAAATAGTAGGATAAAAGAACCGTGGTTTAAACGACATAAATTATAGCTATCTGGTTATATTGGCGTTTTTTTGCTATAATAATAAAGCAACTTTCTAAGCATAGTTTTTATTTACATAAAGATATAAAATCACGAGGGTTTTGTGGCAGGAAACGCACTATTCTACCTTCTTAAGGAGAGGATGTTTTACTTTATGGATCAGCAAAAGATCATAATAGGTATTGACCTTGGGACTACCAACAGTCTGGTTTCATATTGGACTGAAGAAGGTCCTGTGATTATACCCAATTCATTGGGTCAAAACCTTACACCGTCTGTCGTCAGCATAGATGATAACGGCGAAGTACTTGTAGGGCAGATTGCAAAGGAAAGGCAAATATCGCATCCCGAAATGAGCGCTTCGGTATTCAAGAGGTATATGGGTTCAAAAAAGAAATATACCCTTGGAACCAAAGAATTCTTACCCGATGAGTTATCCGCAATTATTATAAAAGCTTTAAAAGAGGATGCCGAGCACTACCTGGGTGTTACCGTCAATGAGGCTGTAATCAGTGTACCTGCGTATTTCAGCGATGCGCAGAGAAAAGCCACAAAAAGGGCGGGAGAGCTGACAGGGCTAAAGGTCGACAGGCTTATTACCGAGCCCACGGCTGCCGCTATTGCATA
>JAEZNF010000636.1 GCA_023441845.1 Bacillota bacterium
TTATTGAAGACATATCAAATGAGCTATCATAAGATTGTAAGGAAGATGAGCGCTCATATAACCTAAATAACGGCTTACTTTTAAGCATAATTAAAAGATGCCAGTAATTTAAGAGGAGGTGACAAAAATGACAGTTATTAAACCCGGAAGTATCCTTAATTACAATGTTGAATTGTGCGGTATTAAGTATTATATTGACTTGAGAGAAATAGAAGTATATTGCCAAAACTTTCCCGGTTGCATATTCCTTGGTGAAAAAACAATTGATCTGCGCCAATATACAACAATTCCTGCCGAAATTCAGAAGGAAGTTTCTTTCTAATTGATTTAAATGTAGTACGTGAGGGGACAACCCGTATACTGCGGAAAGTCCCCTCTTTCATATATAATCGGAAAGGAGTAATAGAATATGGGAAACAAAAAGTCTTTTTACAATGTAGAAATAAAAACTCTGGAAAACGGTGATGTATTGTTATTTAATACATTAACTACGTCTTTTGGGTTAATGGATAAGAAAACTCAGGATATATATTACGGCCTGGACAGTGTAAATACCGGTTCGGTACCGGATGAAGAGGATTTACGCAATCTGGAGACTCTCAAAACCAATGGCTTTGTTGTTGACAGCGAACTGAATGAAGGAAAAATGTTGGATTTATTAAGCAGATCGGCAAGATATGACTTAAAGAACCTGGATCTTACTGTCGCTCCTACGCTTGACTGTAATATGGCATGTCCTTACTGCTATGAAGACAAAAGCAGCAAAAAAAGAATGAGCGAAAAAACCGGTATGCAGCTGATTGAGTTTATCAAAAGAAAAATTTCCACAGACAGGATAAATAAGCTCACAGTTACCTGGTATGGCGGGGAACCTTTGCTTGAACTTGAGACCATTCAAAAATTATCCGGTGAAATCATAAATCTTTGCAATGAAAACAGAATTAAATATCAAGCGAGAATTGTAACCAACGGTGCGCTTTTAAACCGTGAAACAGCAGCGGTATTAAGGGAAAATTGTGCTGTATACGTCGCGCAGGTTACCATTGACGGACTTAAAGATAAGCACAACAGAAGAAGAAGGCTTAATAACAATGATGACAGCTTTAAATTAATAACAGACAATATCGATGCCGTTAAAGACATTATAAATATTGGAATACGTATCAATCTTGACAGGTCGAATATTGAAGAAGCAGAAAAGCTTATCGATTATTTTATTGACGAAAAAAAGTGGGGAGACAGGGTTTCAATTCATTTTGCACCGGTAGAGGACAAGGATGGCACTTGCAGCATGACACAGGGCAGCTGTTATACATTGAAGGAGTTTGGCGAAATAGACTCAAAGCTTTTGAGAAGGATATATTCAAAAGGAAATTACAGGCTTATTGATTCGAAATATCCGAAATTCAAGCCTGCGTGTTGTGGAGCCATAGCAGCCAATTCATTTGTTGTAGGTCCTGACGGCTATCTGTATAAATGCTGGAACGTAATAGGAAATAAGAAAAGAGTGGTAGGTACTTTAACTGAAGGTGAAATGTTAAACAGCGAAAACATTGACTGGATGACATTGGACCTTCCAGAGGATTGTACTTCCTGCAATCTATTGCCCATATGCCAGGGAGGGTGCCCATATAACAGGATTGTCAACGGCAACCAGCCGTCCTGCTGTCACGAAACCGTCAGCTTTAAGGAAAATTTAAACATAACATACGAAGAGTTTATAAAAAACAGGGCTTAACAGCGGAGGGTGTCATGAAGATTTTTATTTTTGTCAATAAATATCTGAAAAACTACAAATTAATGCTTTTGTTTTTCATAATCCTTTGTTGTGCTGCCTGGATTCTATCGCTGTCTATTCCATATATAACGGGAAAATTCATTGATACTCTGGTAAATGTACGGACTAAAAGCGGCATTGTAACATTTATCAAGGTTTTGACCGCTGTATTTGTACTTGATATTCTTATTTCAAGCACAAAGAGTATTGTCGATGCCAGGCTTAAAAACTCTGTTTCATTTGATTTGAATTACTCTGTATTGGAACACATTAAAAGACTGCCCTATTCATATTTCAGGGGTATCAATACAGGATACCTTACCCAGAGAATTCATTCCGATTCCTTCTCTACAGTGTTCTTTGTCATTGAAAATTCCATAGGAATATTTATAAGCATCGCAACACTATTGTCTGTGGGCTTATACACATTTTATACAAGCAGGGCAATAACCCTCTTAATCCTTTTATTCCTGCCGGTTTATGTACTTATATACATTTTGCATAAAGGTCCGTTATATAAAAAGGAATATGAATATAAAGAAAATCAAAATAAATTCTTTTCAAAGCTGAACGAACAGATTTATAAAATCAAGCTGATAAAAATCAATTCCTGGTTTGATGTTCTTGGAATAGAGCTCAAAAAAAGCTTTAGTCCGGTTTTAAAATCACTTTTGGATTATACAAAAATCATGCTGCTCTATTCCGGTTCATCAAAGGCATTAAACTACATAATAAAAATCATTGTCTTCGTGGCATGCGGATTTCAAGTCGTTGAGGGCCGTATGACAGTAGGCGAACTAACCGCAATAAGTGCGTATTTCGGAATGCTGGTTGACTGTATAAATTATTTTATCGGTTTTGGAAAGGGATATCAGAGCACTCTGGTATCTTATAACAGGCTTAAGGAGATTCTTGATATTGAATTAGAGCCTAATGGAAGCATTTTACCGGAAAGCATCAATGAAATTGAGGTAAATAGCCTATGCTTTTCGCATAATAAAGACGGAAAATCCATTTTCAATAATTTTAATTATAAATTTAAAAAAGGTAACATTTATTGTATTTCAGGTAGAAACGGGATTGGTAAAAGCACCTTGATTGATTTAATTACAGGCCTCATTCATGACTATAAAGGATGCATCCTTTATAATTCAACTAATATAAAAGAGCTCGATCTGTACTCATTGAGGAAAAAACTTATCGGGATTACCGAACAGGAGCCATCGCTTTTTAATGACACTGTAGCAAACAATCTCACATATGGCCTTGAGGCTTACAAGGAACACAAGTTAACCGGGTATCTTAATAAGCTGAATATGTCCGATATGATATCAAATCTTCCTGAAGGCTTGAATTCAATATTGAAGAAAAAGCTAACAATATGTCCGGCGGAGAAAAACAGAAATTGTCAATTATAAGGACGCTTCTTAAAGACAGTGATGTTTACATATTCGACGAACCGGTTTCTGCAATGGACCAGGATAGTATCAAATCCCTCAAACCCGTTTTAAAGGGTCTGAAACAGGATAAAATCATAGTAATTATCTCGCACCAGGACAGTTTCCTGGATATTTCGGATGAAACAATTGAGATTTCATAAGGTGACGTGTCAGGGGGACAGGTACATTGACACATTGAATACCATTTCGTAAGCTATATATTATTTGGATTAAGCCGTGAAATAACAAGAAGGACAGTCGTGTCAACGTACCTGTCCCCTTGACACGGTGACACACGAAAATGTTACAAACATTTTACATCCTGGAAACAATATGCATCCCACTTTTAATATATAATTAAAGGTATACAGAGTATTAGTTTATCGGTCTTTGTAGACTTTTTTATAGGAGTGGAGAAAATCATGGGTAAAAAACTTTTAAGCCAGAGGCATCCTGCCTTATACTTTTTAGCAATATGGTACAGACGAATTTTAAGATATTTTGAATGGTATTTTAGCTTCAAAAAATTTGCCGGGCATAGAAAAGCTTCAAGGCTTCCATTCAGGGTAAAAAAGCACCAGTCCGTTTTAATCAGGAAACTTGGTGATAGCGATATTAAACTGCAGTATAACAAGGTTACCAACTTGAAAATAGCAATTAAAAAGCTCGATGGAATAATTATAAGGCCTGGTGAAACTTTTTCCTTTTGCAAACTTGTTGGATTGCCGACAAAGCGGAAGGGATACTTGCCCGGAATGGAACTATCTTTTGAAGAAGCAAGAGCAGGAATTGGCGGAGGACTTTGTCAAATAGCAAATCTTATTAATTGGTTGGTTTTGCATAGTACGTTAGAGATAGTTGAAAGGCATCATCACAGTTTTGAC
Source organism: Bacillota bacterium (assembly GCA_023441845.1). GTDB lineage: Bacteria > Bacillota > Clostridia > Acetivibrionales > DSM-2933 > JAEZNF01. The sequence continues at coordinate 4,101 of JAEZNF010000636.1, forward strand.
CCTTTCCCTGATGATGGGAGGGTATTGCCATTTGGGAGCGGAGCAACAATATTCTATAACTATATTGACTTCCGTTTTAAAAACAACACGCCTTATACCTTCCAAATTAACCTCTGGCTGTCAAAAAAGTGTCTGGAAGGGGAATTAAGGATTGATGAAGAATTAGACTATTCATATCACGTGTTTGAGCGCAACCATCAGTTTTTGAAAGTCGGAAATAAATTTTATAGGAAAAACGAAATTTGGAGGAATAGGATTTTAAAATTTGAAAGCGGTAAAATACTTGATACGGAATTGATAATAAAAAATTATGCTAAAGTAAAATATATCCCTGAGCATTACGAAGAGTTAAGTGAAAGCTGAATGCAAACGGAACATCACCTACTTCACCTGCAATCACCAGCAGCAACCTGTTTGGAGAATACCAGCACTAAAAGCTTCTTACTTCAGCACATAAGACAAATTATATATATCCGGTGATCTAAAGATAACGTACTCTATA
>JAEZNF010000659.1 GCA_023441845.1 Bacillota bacterium
GAAAGTTTTGAAGGCGTATATGGTACAATTGAAAAGGTCGGTACTGTGCTGAATGCAAAAGAAAAGGCAGTGGGGCTTGTTTCTGAAATGAAATCAAAGGTAAAGAATGTTCTTGATAAGGTTAACGGCAAATCACACCCAAGTGTATATTATGTAGTTTCATTCGGAAAGTCAGGAGATTATACTGCGGGTAAAGATACATTCATAGGAAAGATGATTGAGATGTCCGGAGGTAAAAATGCCGCCGATGACGCCAAAGGATGGTCCTACAGCCTTGAAAAACTTATGGAAAAGAACCCTGAGATTATGATATGCCCAAAATACTATGATACAAAGAAAGGTATAGAGAGCGCCAACGGCTATAAGGATCTGGATGCCGTAAAAAAAGGAAGTCTCTTTGAGATAGACAACAATCTTCTTGACAGGCAGGGACCAAGGCTTGCTGAAGGATTAACCGAGCTTGCGAAGATAATTCATCCCGAAGCATTTAAATAAAATTTAAGGAATAGAAATTATGTTTTATGAAAAAAGAGGTTTGATAAGATTAGTTTTTATATTTTCAATAGTAGCTTTATTTGGGCTGATTATCCTTTCGGCTACTCAAGGGGTTGCAAACATTTCTTTTATGAAAGCGTTAAGATGCATACTGTGTAAGATACCTCTTTTAGGCAGTCTGATTCCCACAAATGATATCGAACCTACCCAAATGTTGATTGTATTAAATTACAGACTGCCCCGTATTATCCTTTCTGCCCTGGTTGGGGCAGGGCTCTCCCTTGTAGGCGCCGCTTTACAGGGTATGTTTAAAAATCCCATGGCTGATCCGTATGTCCTTGGAATATCATCGGGAGCATCCCTTGGAGCTACTATAGCAATTGTGGCCGGATTGGAATACACATTTATGGGCATGGGAGTTACAACGTTCTTTGCCTTTATAGGTTCCCTGTTAACTATATCTGCCGTATACCGGGTAGCAAGAGTGGGTAACAGCGTTCCTACAACTCCTCTGCTGCTTGCAGGGATGGTATTCACCTTTATGTTGTCATCGTTGGTATCTGTTATGATGATTTTTAACAGAAACCAGGTTGAAAAAATCGTATTCTGGATAATGGGCAGCGTTTCAGCTGCAAGCTGGGGCCAGATCGGCATGGTATTCCCTATTGTTTTATTGGGGACTATTGTAATAATGTCATTTTCAAGAGACTTGAATATCATGCTTACAGGCGAGGAAACGGCCAACAGTCTTGGAGTTGAAGTTGAAAGAGTAAAGAAATATTTGCTGCTGGTGTGCTCTATTATTGTTGCTGCATGTGTATCGGTAAGCGGAATTATAGGATTTGTGGGAATTATCATACCTCATACGGTAAGACTTATTGCAGGCTCAGACCATAGAGGCTTACTCCCGTTCTCGATAACCGGAGGAGCGGCATTTATGGTAATTTGTGATACTATCGCCAGAATAGCAGTTCCTCCTGTTGAGATACCTGTAGGAGCAGTAACTTCAATTTTTGGAGCTCCATACTTTATATATCTTCTTACTGAGAGTAAAAAGAAGGTGTTTGGATGAAAAAAGGCAGTAAACCGTTGATTAAGATAAATAAGCTTGACTGGTTTTATAATGAAGAAAAGGTACTGGATAATATCACCCTTTCTTTTAATAACGGCTTTTACGGCATAATAGGACCTAATGGTTCAGGAAAAACCACCCTGATAAAAAATATTGCCAGAAGCCTTATGCCGAAAGAAGGAACAGTTTTTTTAAACGAGAGGGATATAACCGGTTTTTCAAATAGGGAATATGCAAGAGAAATATCATACGTGCCTCAAAATACAAATCTGGAGTTTGAATTTTCAGTGATGGATATAGTTTTAATGGGCAGGAGTCCATACCTTGGAAGATTCCAGACCGAAAGCACGCACGATATGGACATTGCAAGAAATGCCATGGAGATTACGAATACATGGCATTTAAGAAAGAAAAACATAGGTATGATAAGCGGCGGTGAAAGGCAAAGGGTAATTATTGCGCGCGCACTGGCCCAGCAAACCAATGTTATGCTTTTGGATGAACCCGTATCTCAGCTGGATATACAACATCAAATTGAAATTCTTGAAATATTAAAGAACTTGACAAAAGATAAAAAGATTTCAGTTATACTAAGTTTGCATGACCTAAATATCGCAGCCCAATACTGCGATGAGATGATACTAATGGATAAAGGGCGAATATTCAAAAAAGGCTTTCCTCACGAAATTATTTTAAAGGAAAACATCCGGAAGGTGTTCGGTATGGAGGCCCATATTATGAAAAATCCGCTTACCGGCAAACCTCATTTGATACCATTAAAGAGAATATAATCTTTCCATTTGCTGCTTTATGGCTTATTAATGCCTACTTCATTAACATATCCGGTATAATAACGATTTGACGAAAAAGGGGCTGTTACAATATAGCAACAGCCCCTTAAAACTCACATGCTATCGGCAAAAATGACCAACTCCACTCTGCTTGCTTTTATCCTAAAGCCTAATATTTAAATCTAGTGAAAAAAACCGCATCCAGAATTCTCTCACTGTTTCAAATATCATGATTTCCAACGTTGTTTCCGATACTTTCGGTGTAAGCTCTATGAAAATAATAAATCATATACTTGAAAATCCTGATGATAAGGATTTCGATGTCTCACAGATGCTACATACCCGTATGCAAGAAAAAGCAGAAACAATCACAAAATCAATTGATGGAAATCTTACCAAGCCACAAGCTGATAAAATGCTTGTCTGCCTTGCTCATTTTGAAGACATTGAAAAACACATTAGCGAACTTGAAACCGTAATATTGGGGTTGAGCCAACCATATATGCAGCAAATAGTGATAATTTTATCTTTACCAGGTATCAAAGATATTTTCACAGCTATTGCTGTTATAGGTGATATCGGCATTGACATGGCAGTATTTCATTCTTCAAAGCATATATGTTCATGGACTGGTCTTACTCCACAAAACAACGAAAGTGCAGGTAATATAAAATCTGTTCGTATTTCTCGAGCAGGGCTTTATATCAAGCCTTTATTGGTTCAATGTGCAAATGCGGCAATTAAAAGCAAAAAATGTTCTTACTTTAAAGCTCATTATGAACAAATTAAGAAACGCCGTGGGCATAAAAAAGCTATTATTGCTATTGCCCATATATTATTGAATTCCATTTACAATATGCTTGCAAAGAATGAAAATTTCAATTACGAGTTATACAAAATTGATTCTAAACCCAAACAAACATATGCACCTCAGCTAACTGAGGAAATGGCTGTACGCTATCTACAAACATTAGGTTATCAAATTCCCGATATGCCGAAGATAACCTGACATTAATATAATATTCTTTTTTCAAAGACCATTTTGTGGGCTTATTTTGTTATGCTCATTTGCCACAGTCAGTAGTTATACCACAATCTTTCAAACTATTGCCTCCATAAGTATAAAATACTTGAAACTTTAATTTAGGATTATATTACCATATTAGGTACATAAAATCAGTTAATTAATCAAATTGTTAACACTTCGAAACACATTTGTAATATGCTTGACCTCAATTTTCCTTGAGACCATTGTAAATTAGCATACAATCAAAACATAAATAAAAATTGTGTTTAAAATACTGTTTTTGATGCTATTTTTATTTTAAAATATATACACCACATAATAATTTTTGCGAGGAAACTATGTTGAATGTAAATAAGCAATTAAACAAATTAAAACCTGCTTCCAATAAAAGACCAATAAAGTACTTTTGTTTAGCCGCGCTCATATTAATTTCAGTAATTTTGTTCTTTGAATATATTGGTATTGATGAAACTCTGATTGTAAATCCTTCATGGATAAAAAAGGTTGCCACAAGCAAAAGCATACCCGTACTCTCATATCATAGTATAAATGATAAAGTATCAGGTTCGGCTGATATGTACGTATCCCCTGAAACCTTTGAAAAACAGATAAAAGAAATCAAAACCAGAGGATATACTCCGATAACCTTCAATGACATCAGGAATGTTGAAACAATCGACAAACCGATAATTATTACTTTTGATGACGGATATGAAGACAATTACAGCAATGCATATCCCATTTTAAAAAAATATGGCGTCAGAGCAACAATTTTTTTAGTGGCCAACTACATCGGCAAACCTAATTACCTGTCGATATCCCAGATTACAAAAATGCAGGATATAATAGACTTTCAAAGCCATACACTAAGTCACCATCGTCTTACAGAAATGGATTTTAAAAAAATGGAATACGAGCTGTCCCAATCCAAACAGCGCTTAGAGGCTCTTCTCGGCAAGGATATTAATGTAATTGCGTATCCCTATGGTGATTATGACAAAAAAACCATGATAACCGCAAAAAAGTACTATCAATTCGGAGTCTCCTTCACGCATGGAAAATACTTTTACGGCGCAAGTGACAATTATAAAATCAGAAGAATACAAAAAACAGAGCGTAATTAATTAAACCGTTTCAGATTATAATATCAGCCGTTAACAATCATAACCCATATAACCCCTGAATGCAGGAAACCCGTAGTATTGTTTAATCATATTGCGGGGCCATGCTTGAAAAATTAACTATCGTCGGGTTTCTCTTCGAGAACCGGGAATTAATAAGAACCTGTCCGAGATACCGCAACAGGCTCTTATTATAAATCTATTTTGAAACTTCGGAAAACATTAACTTCCTATGATATATCTTTAATTTCAAGTAGATGAACCGTACCATCTGTTTGTCGATAAATCTTTACCATGACTGGTTTTGTTGCAGCATCCGGGTATACAGGGGTTGCATTACTGAAAAACTTGTAATTTACACCACTAACAACTTGACTTGCTACCGCAAGCGGCTCGTAATTAACACCTAATATTTGGCCCATAGCTTTTTTAAAAACATCTTTTTCCTCTGGGCTGATTTCTGTCTTAAACGGTGTGTAAGCTCCTGTCATCATTGTTTTCGCTCCTTTATATTTAGATTAATATGTTTTAGTACCCTATTTATATATCGGCAGGTTTTCTAAAATATTATACTAAATATTAATATTTGTTCAGTGGTGTTGCATAAAATACTTTTAAAAAATTCAACCTACACATTCTGGTTGAAGAAACAACAAAATTTACCTGTAGAAATATTAAAAGCCCCTTTGTTAATATAAGTGGGTTCACGCACAAGGATATTTTTTATTTCCCTTAGCAAGAATCCGCTCTTTTTAATTTTCAGAGTACAGTCTGTCATACCCTCAGGAGCATTAAGTTCAAAAAATCCATTTTGATCTGTCACGGTACTTGTTTCGGTGCCGACTATTTCAACGTTGAAGCCGGATTTTAGAACGGTAGCCGCCTGATTGCCGAATGAAAAGTCAGGTATGATGTAACCCGATACTTTATATCCTTGTTTTTCAATGACTTCAACTTTTCTGTTTTTAATCTTTGTTTCTATATATTCCAGGCCGGTATTTCCAAATGCCCATTCACCTTTTGTCTTTACCTCACTAAAACCCACGGCCGCATTTTGCTTTATTATAAACTTTATGTCCGCAAATACCCCATCTGACTTTATAGCTTCCCCTCCCGCGCCGGTTTCATCAGAGAAGAGGAATTTTACTCTCCCATTACCGGCATCTATATTGAAATCAAATGTTTCAGAAGCATTCCTGGTTACAGGCCCTGCTGTAATCCCATCTTCCGCCACCTCCAATACTCCGGTGTCATAGCTTATAACAAAATCACAACTGTTGACCCCTGCTGCCGGAACATTCTTAAAACTTACCGGGATTCTCACCGTTTCTCCTGCGCTGCCCTGTGACGAGCCTATTTCCACTTCAAGCCCAGCCGCAAAAACCGGCATATTATAAAGAAGCATTGATAACATCAATGCTATAGCCAATAAGAACAACATATGTATATATCTTTTTTCATTATTCATCTACCTCCCCAAAAAATTATTAAAATTCTAAATAAAATAACCACTCTTTTAGTCTGGTATTATTTTCAGATCACCATACTCCTCCCTCACCATGTT
>JAEZNF010000136.1 GCA_023441845.1 Bacillota bacterium
ATATTGAACACTTTCACTTCATCTTTTGTGAGACTAACTATTTCTTTATCCTCAAGTATATAAATATCTCTTGTATACTCTAAAATGGCTGGTATATCGGATGCTATAAAATTTTCTCCCTGACCAAGTCCTACAATGAGAGGACTGTCTTTTCTTACGGCGATAAATTCAGTGGTACAATCCTTGCACATTATACCAAGGGCATAAGAACCTTCGATTTCGTTGACTGAATCCATAACAGCCTCAATCAGGTCACCTTTGTAATGGTATTCTATCAGGTGCGCAACTACTTCAGTGTCGGTTTCAGATTTGAATTCAAAACCCTTGGATTGTAAAAACTCTTTTAATTTCATGTAATTTTCTATAATACCGTTGTGTACAACGGCGATTTTTCCCGATTTACTTATATGGGGATGCGAGTTTATGTCATTGGGTTCTCCGTGAGTTGCCCACCTTGTGTGGCCAATTCCCATACTTCCGTCAAGAAACTCTTCTTCAAGCTTTGATTCAAGGGAGGCCAGCCTTCCTTTACATTTGACAACCTTCAGGTCATCCTTATTGAATACTGCAACTCCGGCAGAATCATACCCTCTATATTCCAATTTTTTCAGACCGTTAATTAAAACCGGCGCTGCTGTCTTATCTCCTATATATCCTACTATACCGCACATAAAAATAGCTCCTTTACATTAAAATTATTTTTGCATAGAATACAAAACTATACTGTTTTAATATAGCTTAATTGGGATTAAAAACCCTTTTAAATAGTTATTTTCAGGCAATAATAATAGAACTGAGACAGAATAACAGAATAACCACTTAGACTCACTTTGTTTTACAGTTACCTGTAGATTTTGTAGAGTCATATCGATTATGGTAAACCGGAAGGTTTCCGCCGAAAATTTCGATATCTCACAAGAACTTTTTAATCGGCTTCTTAAATTCGATTGCAACTAAGAAGCGGTTTTAATTTAGGTCTTGTGACCTCCTTCTCCTCGTTAACGTGGAATAATCACACGTCCTGGCGCTTTTTCAAAAATATTCCATTAATTTAACATACTCTAATTTTATTAATGATGCCTGATTATCCGGTTATAGTTAAAAATATCCCACCTTTCTTCGATTAATTTAACAAGCCCTGTAGCTTTTTTTAAATCAAAATCCTAATAAAGTATATATATGTACCTGAAGCCTTATATGTACCCTCTTTTCACCGTGAAATTCAAATTCAGGACCTTTTAAAAGGAAATTGACCTAAAAGTCTATGAAATTAAAAGCGACGTTCCTTATGATATTTCGATAAGCTGCTTGTTGAGAAACAAACACCAAAAGGAGACGACACCAAATAGAATTATATCATTAAAAGGCAAACATAGCAACTCAAGCACATTTCATTATTTTAACACTTTAATGGATTATAGTTGATATGCAGGATAAATTTTGGGTTATATGTAAAAAGTGCTGCTTCCTAATATAGGAAACAGCACAGCTTTATTGGTGGACATTTCTCGAAGAGAAATCCGGCCAAAAGCGAGAGGGCCTCAACGGCCCAGAGCTTTTGATTTGCCAGTTACTCTATTTATCGACGATTTCAACAATATCTCCGTACTTTTTATATATTGAGTTTTCCGGAACGTGCCCTCTAACCATAGATAGGGGATAAACAATACTATTTCTTCCTAAAACAGTTCCGGGGTTCATAACAGAATTACATCCAACCTCTACATTGTCACCAATAATTGCTCCAAATTTCTTTAATCCGGTTTCAATTTTGCCATCTGCTGTTAATATTGTAACCAATGTCTTGTTTGATTTTACATTAGATGTGATAGCACCTGCTCCCGTATGGGCTTTAAAGCCAAGAATTGAGTCGCCGACATAGTTATAATGAGGAACTTGTACTTTATTAAAAAGAATTACATTTTTAAGTTCAGTGGAATTTCCTACTACTGCATTTTCTCCTACAATGGCATTCCCTCTGATGAATGCGCAATGCCTGATTTCAGCTCCCTTACATATTATTGCCGGGCCGTTAATATAAGCACTCGGTGCTATCCTGGCTTCTTTTGATACCCATACATTGTCAGCTATTTGGTAAAATTCATCAGGAGATAATCCCTCTCCTAATTCTTTTATAAACTCGCCTATTTTAGGCAATATTTCCCATGGATATTCAACTCCATTAAAAATATCCCTTGCTATTGTTTCCGATAGATTAAGCAAATTTTCTACTTTTAGCATAACATCCTCCTAATTCAAAAAATTGATTATAAAATATTAAAAGATTTCTTCGCTTTCTTCTTTTGTATAAAAGTACCTGGTGAACTCTTCTTCGAAGGGGGAGCTTTCATTTTCGAGCAAGTATTTAAAGGCTGCTTCACAGTTTACCATTGCCTGACTTTCAAGTTCTGATAGTTTTTCCGGCACGTTTTTTTCTTTAAGCATACTTTTTACCGAATCAAAAATTTCGTGACTGCCATAGAGAAAAACACCTTCGTGAAGTATTTTCGAAGCCACCATTGATTTAAAATCGTTGAATTCCATCTGTTCATAAGCTTTGGAAATATCTTTTATGACATAATCGATTTCTTCCATATATACCGGGTTTCTAATAAGAAAGCTCTTTTCCTTATAAATTAAAAGGTCCAGGTTATTCATAAGAGCTTCGGATAGACCTCTTGAAATTACTATTATGTCAAGGTCAGAACCATTAACCAATTTCCCTGACGATGATTCCGGTCTGAGTTCGGTGTGAGCCATATCATATACTACGTCACCTGCAATTATAAAGCAAATATTCTTTTTCAGATTTTCCGAGTCTTCCAATGGTTCAATAACTCTTGATATGGTATTGCAAGCCAGCTCGAATTTATTTTTGCTTATGAGCTTTTTTCTGTCGTAAAGGGCCTGAGCCTTACG
>JAEZNF010000158.1 GCA_023441845.1 Bacillota bacterium
GTAGATTCGTACCACACTGAAATAAAAATAAAAATTATGTATTACGAGCTACTAAGCGTTTCTTTCTTGTTTCTTTGACGGTTTTTTTGAAATCAATGACGGTACTATAGCTAAAAGAACTCCAAACAAACTTCTAAACTTTTGTATAATACTTCCAAGCACAATTATTTCCTCCCTTCAAGATTATATATATAAACAACTTAAAACAGAATTTATTAAGTAGTCAAAAAGTATTAAAGCATTACTATTTTTCACTATTTAATATTATAAGGTATATAGTCGTTTATCTTTAATAAAACTAGAATAATTATAACAGTATTAATTTATGAGATAGAATGTTTTTCAGAAAATATGTGCCTATACATATCCTCCAAAGATTGTTTTTTCTCAAACCTTAATCCATCGCAATCTCCAAATAATACTATTTTTCCCTCGGACATAAATGAAACGTAATCTAAAATCAGCTCAACTTCCTTAATCAAATGGGTGGTTATTATAATAGAGGAGTCGGGATAAAAATAACTGCTGATTGCCTTGATTATTTTGTCCCGCGTAACCGTATCAATCCCCATAAACGGCTCGTCCAACAGATAAAGCTCTGCGTTTCTGGCTAAAGTAAGGCTGAGTCTTAATCTTTGCAACAAGCCTTTTGAAAGCTTTTTCAAATGGTAATTATCATTTAGGCCCATTAATTCAAGCAACTCACTGCATTTATCCTTATCAAAATCTTCGAAGAAGTCTTTATAAAACCCGATAGCATCTTTAATACTCATCCAATCAAATAACTGGTTGTTTTCAGTAAGGAAAGCTACGTGCTTTTTGGTGTCTATACCAGGGCTTCTTCCGTTTATAAGTACTTCACCGGAAGTGTAACCTTCTATTCCTGCTAAAATTTTCATCAGTGTAGTTTTACCGCTTCCATTTGGCCCTAATATACCCATAATGACGCCATTGGGTAATTCAAGATCAAGGCCTTTAATTATGTGTTTTTTGTTGTATTTTTTACCGAGGTTCTTAATCCGGACTGCTGTGTGCATTGTAACCCCCTTCTTTGGCTACTTTTTTAACTGCAAAAATAATTTCATCCTCATTGAAGCCAAGAGTTTTCATCGATGCAAAAAATTTTTCAACCAGTTGCTCCGACATATTAATGCGTAAATCTGAAATTTTTTTATTATCCTCAGTTATGAACACACCGATTCCCCTCTGCGTATATATTATACCCTCGATTTCAAGCTCCCTCAGAACACGCTGAATAGTATTAGGAGTAACACTTAACTGTTCGGACATATCCCTAACTGACGGGAGCTTGCTTCCGGAGCAGAATACATTCGATACAATCTGCTCCTTGATCCAATTCATTATTTGTATATATATAGGCCTGTTGTTATCAAACTTTAAATCCACATAGAAATCTCCTATCTTTTTAAGAATATTTTTAGTTCCGTAAATAGTCTCAACGTCTCATAATACAAAAGTTTTTGCTTAAATAATATTCGAATGGAAAAATTTTTAATTTTGGACTTAAAGTAATCACTGTGTCACTTAAATAATACACTACCACACCATAAAATGTCAACACATTTGTAGTTTTTATATTTTTTTGATATAAAAAACCTTTTGATTCTTTCGAAGAAGCCCTAAATACAGGCTTTTGATAACGTTTTCTATATATAAATATTTAAATACTTTTATTTATATAAAAATACCATCTGTTTTTTTAGGCAGCATTGGTATAGTATTTGAATTGAGCTTAAGCGAATTGCACTTGAAAGCTCATACACTTAAAGTAATCACTTATAGTCTTTTATTAGTTTAACCTTCTGGTATATAAAGGGGAGTGACATAGTTATATTTATAGAAAACGGAGCTGCAACAGGGACATTGGGGAAAAAATAAAAATAAAATTAATTTTTGCAAAGCGGATCAAACTAAATATATAAAATTTATAATCCTATGCTTTTTTTATTCGACAACTTTGCACGCAAGTATTTTTTAAGCAGTCATATTGCCATATTGCATTTTTTTGAAATTAAACATTATTCTCTCTAGTCCGCTTTGCATTTTATTTACTTAATGTTAAGTTTTAAGTTAAAGACTATTTTAAGGAGTCGAATCCGGTGGATGTTGAATCAAGAAAATATTGGCTGATTGTTAGTGGATGTCTTTAAGGTTCATTAAGTTTTACTAAGGGAAAAATATATAGAAGCTGCTTTTAAAAGGGAGTTTTCAGTTTACTTTATCTGTAAACCCCTTTTTTTTGCAGCTTATAACTTTTTGCTATATATTTTGCAATATTCATTTAAATTCATTTATATAAAAGGTAAAATATGATTGACAAATTGCGTTGCGTGTGATTAAATTATTATAAAGTAAATCACTGTTTACTTTAGCTATTAAATACTTTTGATACTCTTGGTAATTTCCTAATAAAATACTTGCTTGAAATGGTTTTGGTTTTGAGCAAGGTTTCGGGGTGGACGAATTGACATTGTATGCCGCAATGTCGGTTAATCCACTATTTTTTATGTTAAAGAAAAGTAACTTCTGCTTTATGTTAATTGATAATTTATATAAATGGGTATTGAAATATATACAATTACAGGAGATAATAAAAGAACGGCAAAAACTATAGACAAACAATTCGTAATACGCTTAAGGTTTTCTTAAAATAAAGCTAATGAAGCTGAATAAATTCAAGGAGGCATTAATATGTCAAGCGAAGTAAAAATCTTAATAGTAGAAGGCATGTCATGCAGTCACTGTGAGAATACCGTAAAAAAGGCCGTGGGCGCATTAAATGGCGTATAAGAAGTTGTAGTTGACCTGAAGGGTAAAACGGTATCAATTGAATTTGAGCCGGAAAAAGTAAGTGTTGATACAATAAAGTGTACCATTGAAGATCAGGGATATTATGTCAAATAATATACGTTTATATTTAAAATTGATATTTATATGTATACTTCATTAGTGAAAATTTATTAGTGTTAAAAAACATCGGTTGGATTAAGTTGAAAATAATAGTATTTCGACGTATTTTGACATATATTGACGTAAAGGATGATTGACATTTATGCAAAAATAATTTAGAATCAATATATTAGTTATTTATATTTACTAATTTTTATACATTGGAGATTAATTATGCTTGCATTCTTCTATCTTTTATTATCATGGTTTACCGGATATTGTATTCTAAAAAAAGCTTTTCCCTGGATTTATAAAATCAATAGTCAAACTACTCTTTTCGGCAAGAAAGTTAAAGAAATGACCCCATGGTTTATTACACTGCCGGCTTCTTTTCTAGTGGGTAACCTGATTTCGACATGGATTACATATATTTCTTCCTATCTGTTCCATTACATATTTAAGGTTCCTATGATTTACGGAAATATAGTGGCCTTCATTTACCTGATTTCTCTAAGCTCTTACTTTATAATTAAACTAAAATCAGATGTACAGGTGACAGATAAAATTAGTTACTTAAGAAAGCAAGGCGTTATGGAATTGTATTCCAAACACAGGTTTGGGATTTTCTTGACTTTAATTTTAGCGGGTTTTTACGGTTTTTTCTTTTATGCTTATCTGCATATCTCTAACGGTCAGTTCGTATTCGGAAATGCAGTATGCAACGATCTTGAGTTTCATTGTGCCATATCACGCATGTTTTCATACGGGTCTAATTTTCCTACGGAGTACCCGTACTTTACCAACGGAAGGATGAATTATCATTTTTTATTTCAGTTCCTTGTCGGTAATCTTGAGTTTTTAGGTATCCGGTTGGATTATGCCTATAATATAA
>JAEZNF010000163.1 GCA_023441845.1 Bacillota bacterium
AACCTACACAGACAACGGTTCGGGAAGAGGAGTATTGTATGTTTCCGGTACAGCCAGCATTATCGGCTCCGAGACGGTCCACATAGGTGATGTTGGAAAGCAGTGCGAGACAGCAATAGATAATATAAGGGTTTTAATATCCGGTACAAATTTAAACAGCTACGGAATAAAAAAGGGTTTTACTCTTGAAAATCTGGATTGTATTAAGGTATATATTAAAAATGATGGGGACTTTGAGACCGTCAGAGATATTTGCAGCAAAGCATTTACGCCTGATAAATCAATAGCCTATCTTAAAGCTGATATTTGCAGAAATGATCTTCTTGTTGAATTGGAAGGTGTTGTTATGGATAGTTCAGAATAGGGCACTATGTGCTAAAATAAGTTCGAACACTTTAGAAAATATCTGCATGTGAAGCCGGAAAGGATTAAACCAAATGGATAAAAAATTACTGTACAAAAAAGCTTACAGGGTGTTGGAAAACTTAACTCCTTTAAAAATTGACTGTGGGCTGATATGCGGGCAAAAATGCTGCCATGGTGATAAGAATACGGGGATGCATTTATATCCCGGTGAAGAAATGATTTATAAGGGTCATGTGCCAAACTTCCTGAATATACGGAAGGAAGCTTTTGCAGATTCGGAAGTTCTTTTCGCTGTTTGTAACGGTCAGTGTCAAAGAAACAAGCGTCCGCTTGCCTGTAGAATATATCCATATGTGCCGTATTTGGATGAGGATGGCCGTTTGTCGGTTATTGCCGACCCCAGGGCTAAATATGCCTGCCTCTTAATTGCCGGGTCCCCCAAATTAAAAACCGATTTCCGGTTCCTTCTAAATCTCAAAAGGGTATTTCAATTTTTGATAAGAGACCCGGAAATCCGCAGCTATATCCAATCTCTATCTGACGTACTTGATGAATATAAACGCTTTGTCGGTTGATAATTTGTTAAGAATATATCACCAGTCTTTTTATCGAACTCACGTTAATTATCAAAAAGGCCCTTCTGCCGTTTGGCAAAAGGGCCTTTAAAAGTGGCCGTTTCTTAGAAAAGCAACCGGTTAGTCATTCCTGCTCCACCTATGAATCCCAGGCCTTTTACTACACCGGGTGAACCTTGTCCTTGTAGTCTACCAAATTGCTGTCTATCTTATATTTCTCTGCCTGCCTGAATTTGAAGAAAGTCTCGGCAACCTGCGGGAACAATGCATATGACAGTACATCTTCCTCCTGCTCCAAATACTCCTTCATCTGGTTCCTGATATTATCAAGCTCCGGAGCTATCAAATCTGCAGGACGGCATGTTATAGGTTCTTCATCTCCAAGTATCTTTTTATATACATCTTCCGGAATAGGCGCAGGTGTTTTGCCGTACTCACCTTTAACCAAAGCCTTGGATTCCTTGGGAACCATCTTGTATCTTTCGCCCATTACCACATTCAAAACCGCCTGTGTTCCCACTATCTGGCTTGTGGGCGTTACAAGCGGAGGATAACCGAAGTCCTCGCGCACACGGGGTACCTCTTTTAAAACCTCCTCGAACTTGTCAACCGCATTAGACTGCTTTAATTGTGAAACAAGGTTTGAAAGCATTCCGCCCGGAACCTGGTATATGAGGGTATTTACATCAACGCCCATTACCTTTACATCAAGAAGGCCGCTTTCAATGTATTTTTCTTTTATCGGTCTGAAGTAATCTGCAATTTCGCTTAACAAATTCAAATCAAGGCCTGTATCGTATTCTGTTCCCTTCAATGTTGCAACAAGAGGCTCAGTAGGCGGTTGTGATGTTCCGAGAGCCATCGGTGAAATGGCGCAGTCAACTACATCGACCCCTGCTTCTATTGCCTTCAAATAAGTCATGGAGCCCACACCGCTTGTATAATGAGTATGGAGCTGAATCGGAATAGCTACGGCTTCTTTTAAAGCCTTTATAAGCTCAAATGCAGCATATGGAGTCAAAAGTCCTGCCATATCTTTCACGCAAATGGAGTCTGCTCCCATTTCTGCAAGTGTTTTAGCATCTTTGACAAAAAGCTCAAGACTGTGAACCGGACTTATGGTATAGCAGACGGTACCCTGAGCATGGCCGCCCTCTTTCTTACATGCCTTTATTGCAGTCTCAATATTACGCACGTCATTTAAAGCGTCGAATATCCTTATTATATCAATACCGTTTGATACAGATCTTTTAACGAAATCTTCCACAACATCATCTGCGTAATGCTTATAACCAAGTAAATTCTGGCCTCTCAAAAGCATCTGAAGCTTGGTTTTCTTAACGGTACTGCGTATTTTCCTGAGTCTTTCCCACGGGTCTTCATTTAAAAATCTTAAACATGAATCAAATGTAGCTCCGCCCCAAGCTTCGAGGGAACTATATCCTATATTATCCAACTTTTCCAATATGGGAAGCATATCATCAGTCTTCATTCTGGTAGCAATCAACGACTGGTGAGCATCCCTTAAAACCGTTTCGGTAATTCCAACTTTCGGCATAATGCACCAACCTTCCTAATTAAGGTATTATAAGCTCTATTAAGCTATTGAAACCATAACATCCCCAACATTAACGGAAGTACCCTTTGCAACATTTACTGATGCAACTTTTCCGTCCGAAGGAGCTGTTATTTCATTTTCCATCTTCATTGCTTCAAGAATCAATAAAACCTGACCCTTTTTAACTGCATCTCCAACATTTACATTCACCTTCAATATTGTTCCGGGCATAGGAGCAGTTATTGTCGAAGCCCCCTGCGGTACTGCCGTATCTACCTTCTGGGCTGCCGGTGCCGTCGGTGCAGCTTTTACCGGGGCCGGAGCAGGTGACGACACGCTGCTGACCGGTTGTGATACCGCACTTTCGGTTTTAACTTCCTCTACTTCAACTTCATATTGATTTCCGTTTACCTTTATCAAATATTTTTTCATAACAAATTCCTCCTAAAAATATATCCTCTTCTTATGAATTCAGCTTACTAGAAATCCTCTCCATCCTGCCTGCAGTACTCCACACAGGCGATGTTGCCGGAACCCTTCTGATGGATTTTACAACCAGATTATATCCCGGTCTGGTATCCAGTGAGGCTATAGCGGCCGTTACAACAGCCAGAATCTCATCATTTAACTTGCCTTCATTTACTTTACTCATTGATTAATACCTCCTGTACCGCATTTTAAATAATGTATTACTTACAGCGGTATATTTCCGTGCTTTTTGGCAG
>JAEZNF010000211.1 GCA_023441845.1 Bacillota bacterium
GAAAGTTGCACAACCTATCGTTCTACTTTTGATGCAGTTGCAGGATATCCCAGTCTTAGACATGAAAAATCAAGATGTAAACATCTCTATTTTTATTACGACCATGTAGATTATGGCTTTATGAGTATAAGGCTTCAGACTTGGGCACCATATGGCATTCAGATAGCGATCAACGGAAGGGAATGGTTGCGTCGTTCACTTGATAAGGGAAATTGCAAATACATAGTTGACGGAAATAAGTTTTTACATATTGATGATTATGAACTGGCTCAAAATCTATTGAACAGACAAATGGATGTTAATTGGGAGCAGATGCTATCTGGATTTGGCCATGAGATTTTCCCTAAAATGTCAGAAATCCTTGGTGACAATATTAAATACTATTGGACATTGTGGCAAAGTGAAATGGCAAGGGATTACATATTTAATGATTCACAGTCGCTAACTCCTGTGATGGAAAATCTCTTGCGCCATGCAATAATGACAGGTACATACGATAGAGTTTTAAAATACATGGGTAGACCAGTAAAAAAAGACGGTCAACCTCATCCCTTAGCAAATCCTGAATTGTTGACAAAGGTTAGCACATGGCACGATGGTTTGAGGGTTCGTCATTATGTAGATAATAACAGTGTTAAATTTTACAACCAGCAGAACGTGCTACGAATTGAAACCACAATGAACAATCCCAATAAATACCTTGTTCAGAGACTCAAAGAAAGCGATGATAAAACAAACGGCAAAAAGCTTCTTCCTATGCGTAAAGGCATAGCTGACATAAATCTCAGAGCTAAGGTTTCGGTAGAACGAAATAGAAGTTTTGCAGAACAGCTTGCAACTGTTTCTGATAAAACACCGCTTGGCAAAATATTTGAAGATATAACTCGTTCAGTTTCTAGGAACGGAAAAAAGTTCAGAAGTTTGGATATAACCGGGAAAGATAAGGAACTTTTGAGAGCTATATCAGATCGGGCTTTTAATGCAGGTGCTATAACGAACAAGGCATTGCAGGAAAAATTAATTGATACGTATTGGGCAAATGGATTGACAGGTAAAAAGCTCTCTTCAAAAATCAGCCGTCAGATTTTAATGCTCCGTTCGCATGGTCTCATTAGGAAACTACCTAATCAACACAAATATGCTTTGACTGACAAGGGACGAAAAATCTCATCAGCCTTGAATGCCGTCCTAGCCGCATCAACAGAAGATTTGGTGAAATTGATTGCTTAAATTCTTGTTTTTTATTTATGTTTTAAAGGCATAAGGCACTAACGGAGAACCTATACCTGAAAATACCATAAACTCTTTTAAAAAGCAGCGCAGCCTTGTTGAACATGCACTGCAGAGCATGTATTTTGCTGACAGCATAAAGGTAAATGATGCACGTATTCCACAGGTTATAGTTAGGCAGAAACTGCGGCTGCTTAACCGGGATATCATCGAATCGGCAATGTTGAAGATACTCACAACCAAATCCATAATAAGCAATAACATCGGCTATATCATCAGCACCATATACAACCAGATTATAGAATGCAGTGCTTCAGCTGAAATAGGCAGATTGGCAAACAGTGCCGGGGATGATTAAAAAACTTATGAAAGAAGGGTAAAAGCAAATGAGTAATAATAAATCTATTGAATTTCCGGATATACTACAATTCCTAGATATATCCAGGACACTTGCAGTTGTTAATCAAGGGATGGAACAACTTTCGTTTTTTGTTCTGATACGGAAAAGGTGGAAAGATATTGACAGATACAAAGAAGATATAATAAAATAATCCCATATTTAATAAATTTCAAGTATGACGAGGAAGGAGGATTAACAATGTATAAAACAAACAATTTGACAGCAATAAAAAATAATACGGCACTTGGATTGATTCATGAACAAGGTATTCATTTACATATACATTGGCTTAATTCTCTATTCTGTGAACATAAAAGCTCATAATTACCTGGAAATACAAAAAGAACTAAACGAGCGATAGAGTGGTTAAGTCTGAAAAACGGATTTAACCACTTTTTGTTTTTTAAGAAAGCATAAATTAAGATTGGGGTAAATATTATGGAAGCAATTATTTTTATGGGTATACAGGCAACCGGTAAGAGCACTTTTTACAAGGAAAACTTTTTTAAAACGCATATCAGGATAAATTTAGATATGTTGAAAACCAGAAATAGAGAAGATATCTTGCTTGAAGCCTGTGTGAAAGCAAAACAGCCTTTTGTAGTAGATAATACAAATCCCACTGTTGTGGACAGAAAAAAGTATATTGATATTGCTAAAGCTTCGGAATTTAAGGTTGTGGGATATTATTTCCAATCAAATATAGATGAGGCTGTTTTGAGAAATAAGAAAAGGGCTGGAAAAGAATTAATTCCTTTAGCCGGAATAAGGAGTACCCACGCAAAATTGCATCTGCCCGACAGGGCAGAAGGGTTTGATGAATTGTACTATGTTGGAATTGATAAAGAAAACAAATTTGTTGTAGAGGAGTGGAAGAATGAAGTTTGATGATCTTGATTTAAAAATGAGGGTATATGAGACGGTGCACGACTTTTGTGTTGTCCCTGAAGTATATATGGTTGCACGAATAGATGGCAGGGGTTTTACCAGGCTGACAAAGGAAATTCACAAGTTTGAAAGTCCATATGACATTCGTTTCAGGGATTATATGGTAGCAACTACCGAGCACCTTATGAATTGCGGCTTTAGAGTGGTTTACGGGTATACACAGAGTGATGAGATTTCTCTTCTGTTTCACATTGATGAAAGTGCATTTGGACGGAAAACCCGTAAATATAATTCAATATTGGCTGGAGAGGCAAGCGCAAAATTTTCTGTATTACTTGGTGATATTGCCTGCTTTGATTGCAGAATATCGGAACTACCCAACGTTAAGAATGTTGTTGACTATTTCAGGTGGAGAAATGAGGATGCACACAGGAATGCACTAAATGCACACTGCTATTGGATGTTGAGGAAGAAGGGGAGTTCAGTTCAGGAGGCAACAAATTATTTAAGTGGGATGCCTGTTAGTGATAAGAATGAACTTTTATTTCAGAACGGAATCAATTTTAACGATATACCGAATTGGCAGAAGCGGGGTATAGGATTATACTGGGAGGTCTATGAAAAACCTTGCGTCAATCAGAAAACAGGCAGTGAAGTGACTGCTCAAAGGAGAAGAATTAAAGTAGATTATGAACTGCCGATGAAAGAAGAGTATAGCGGGTTTGTTTCAAAATTTTTAGATGGTCAGGAGTAACTATGTATAACTTTGGTGATTGCTTGTTTGACGATTTTTTAATGCTGCAAGGGGTTGTTCCAATAATTATAAAAATGTTATAGACGGGAGTTTTATAAATGAAAGGAATAAATTGGATACTACAAAAAAACCTGATTGACCTAAAGACTTTAGAAGGACTGAAGAAAGCAATACTGCTTGATAATGCTGAGTATCAGGAAGTATATATCGTGCCTTTTTCAGAGGATTTGCCATTTGATATAAACGAAGATAAAAATAGTGTGATATATGGTACGACAAGCTTAATTATTAATGCAGCAGCAAATCAAGATTATAAGGATGCTGTCTTTTACAATGATGAATGGTTCCAGATGAAGGTATATATGGATAAATGGAACACCAAAATGCTCAATTATGATGCGCGTATTATTGAAATCTATAAG
>JAEZNF010000227.1 GCA_023441845.1 Bacillota bacterium
GATGCTACTATAAGATGCGGGACATTATTTGCGAGCAGCCAATCGTACATCATCTTATCCTCGGCGGACGGTGCATGCCTGATATCAACCAGCATTATTATCAGCTTTAGCTGAAGCCTTGAGTATAAATAGGTTTCCACAATATCAAACCAGGTTGACTTTTTACCCTTTGAAACACTGGCATATCCATAACCCGGCAAATCAACAAAGTACAGGCTGTCATCTATATTGTAAAAATTGATTTCCCGTGTCTTTCCCGGTGCTGCACCAACCCTTGCAAGGTTTTTCCTGTTTAACAGGGAATTTATGATAGATGACTTGCCTACATTAGACCTTCCTACAAAAGCAACCTCCGGCACATTACTTGCCGGATACTGGGCCGGCTTTACAGCTGTTATTTCAAATCTCGCATTATTAAGAACCAATTCTCATTCTCCTTCTATAGTTGAGGTATTTTTAACTTACATTTACTTCAATATCTTCATCGTATAACAGTACACTATTTATATGTATAACCACAATCCGGTAGTTCGTAACGCATCATTTTTATAGTTTATTCAATGTGTTGTGAATCTACTTCCTTGATGTTATGGTCTGCCTACCCAGGTCGCATAAGCGATCAGTGTAGCGCAGCGGAACGACCAACCCTAAATTTTACTTGTTATTGAGCACTATCCTTATTATTGATAGTATATCAAAAAAACATGCTTTAAAACCGCAGAAATTTAATCTTTAACCGATGCCACCGCTCTGATCCATCCTGCACTGGCCGACTTGATTTTTACAGGGAAACAGTAGAAATCGAATCCGTGATCAGGCAGTTTGTCAAGATTGGTCAGCTTCTCAATATGGCAATATCCCTGTTCTATGCTGGCAAAATGCCCTTCCCAGATAACCGAGGAGTCCTTTGTCTTCATAAAATCCTTTGCAATTGCGGGAAGCGGGCGGTCCCAGCTCCATGCATCGGTTCCCACAACCCTTATACCTTTATCAAGCAGCCATAAAGTAGCCTCCCTACCCATACCACAGCCTTTCACAAGGTATTCCGGCTTCCCCCAGAACTTATCTGCACCGGTATTGACAAGAACTATATCTCCGGGTTTCAATTTATAGTTAATTTTATGGAATGCATTCTCCATATCGTTTGCCGTTACAAGGTAGCCATCCGGAAAATCACGGAAATCCAGCTTCACACCATCCCCCATGCACCATTCCAGCGGTATTTCATCAATTGTCAAAGCCTTTTGCCCCTTGCTCATAGTAGGATGGTAGTGCCAAGGTGCATCCAGGTGCGTTCCTGCATGAGTGGCAAGGTTAACCAATTCCATAGCCCAGCCTTTACCGTCCGGAAGGTCTTTCTCCGTATCTATACCCGGGAAAAATGCCTCCATCTGTTTAGCACCCTCTGCATGGCTAATATATTGAATAGAAGGTATCATGCCCGGCGGATCGGAAGGAAGGCCACTCTCAATGGCAATACTCAAATCTATCAGTCTTTTTTTCATGTTTAATTTCTCCTATCGAAACTTTTTTATTAGTGCACCTTTTATTAGTATATTATACCAACATGCAAGATGTTTTCACAACACTTGGAAAGATTTTATGGTTTTTGGCCGGATATCTCATCAAGAAATGGCCGCTAATAAAAAAATAACTGTCACAAAACTATTACTCTATGTGTTAATATAAATGAAAGTACCCGCGGTACATTCAATGATATCCAATTTAAAAACAGAGGGTGAGTGCTATTAATACTGCGGACTATATGGAAAACCGTGAAAATAAAGATATGGAATCCGACTTTGACTCAGTATACGAAAAATACTACGGGGTTATATTAAAGCATATTGCATACCTTACAGGAAGCATTCATGCTGCCGAAGACATATCCCAGGAAGTCTTTATGAGGTTCTACAATTCACCGCCTTCACATTCCAACACCATAGCGTGGCTGTGCAGGGTTGCAAATAACCTGGCTTACAATTACTTAAGGGATGAGAAAAACAAAAAAGCAAGGAACCGGCTATTGCTGAAGACGAAGCTGACAAAGTTATTTCCATTGAAGACAGGGTTTTAAAAAACTCTGAAATCAAGTGTTGTCACAATTTGCTTCTGCTGCGTGTTAAATAATTGAAAGGAGCTGACATAATGAGCTATGCAATAGAGGTTAAAAACCTCACAAAAACATATAAAGGTATTAACGCCGTTGATAATCTAAGTATACATGTACCCGAAGGAAAGATATATGGGTTTTTGGGAAAGAACGGAGCAGGTAAAACTACAACCATAAGGATGCTTACAAGGCTTATTAAGCCTAACAGCGGAGAAATATTTGTGTTCGGAAAGGATATCAGAAAAGACAGGCAGTGGGCCGCAGCCAATATCGGCTCAATAGTAGAATCTCCGGGGTTTTTATGAGAATCTTCCTGCCAGAGCTAATCTTGAAATAACAGCTGAGCTGTACAAAACCCCAAAAAACAGGATTGACGAGGTACTGGAAATAGTAAACCTTAGAGATACCGGAAATAAGAAGGTTAAAGACTTTTCATTGGGTATGAAACAGCGCCTGGGTATTGCAAACGCACTTGTTCATTCCCCCAAAATCCTCATTCTGGATGAGCCTACAAACGGGCTGGACCCCTCCGGCATAAAG
>JAEZNF010000303.1 GCA_023441845.1 Bacillota bacterium
GATTACACAATGAACCGGTTAACTTAATTCTTCTATTATTTCAGGAGGCATGTACTATGGTTTACAGAGTAATATTCGCCGTGCAATTTCTTTTATTAATCTGCGGAATAATTTATGTACAGGGCAAAACCGTTCCTACACCCGTATCAATGACTATCAGTTTTTCTTTTCTTGTCCTTGCCTTCTTCTTATGGGTAAAAAACAGGGATGCGTACGGAAAATATATTGCTATAGGCTCTGTGTTCTGTTTTATAGGTGATTTGATACTGGCAAACATAATAAAATTGGGATTTATTGCAGGTCTTGCCTTTTTCACGGTGGCACAATTCTTTTTTATAATAGCTTTTATAAAAACCGGAAAAGCGCATGGTAAAAGGATCCTTAACAAAGGCTTTATTTGCAGCGTTATTATTTATATGCTGCTCATAACATTATTGTGGTGGGTATTCTTTAAACCTACCTTTAAAAGTGACCCTATAGTTTTTATTGTCTTTGTTTACGGACTTTGGCTGTCGGTTATGTCGGCTTTTGCCGCTGCCCTCTGCTATAACGAAAGACAATATATCTTTTCGGCAGTTGGCGCCGTGTTTCTCGTAGCATCAGATTTTATTGCGGGTGCAGCAGATGTCGGCGGAATTGACATTCCTTTTAAGACTGCCATTGTCTGGATAACCTATGTAATTGCACTTGGCTTAATAATTTACAGCAGGAACCTGTTATCAAAAGCCTATGAAAGTCCGTTATTCAGTAAAGGAAAATCGGCCTAGAAACCAACCCATATGAGCGTGAATGCGTTTTCGTCAACCTGCCATATAAAAATTAGAAATACATTTATGCTATAGCCTTTTATTTCAATACTAAAGGGGATAAAGAATACCTGAATCGGTATATTTATCCCCTCTGATTTTAAGTGCAGATATTTAACATGTCAAAACTCTCGGCAAACAGCAATCCCGATTTGAACTCATAGAATAGCTGCAAAACTTAAGTTTGCCAATCTAATTATTCTCATCTACACGGTCCATTCTCTCGGGAGCATTTATACTAAGTAGGCTTAATACATTCCTTATGACTATCCTTGTGCTGTCAACCAGTAGGAGCCTTGCCTTTAACAGGTTTTCTTCCTCTCCCTTAACCTTGCAAGCCTGATAAAAACTGTGGAAAAGTCCTGCAACCTCCAACACATACCTTGTCAGTCGGCTGGGCTCAAGTGACTGGGCAGCAATCCTTATCTCATCAGGATATTCAGCCAATCTTCTTATCAAATTCAACTCTTCACTTTCTTTCAAAAGCGTAACATCTACTGTCGCAACATCAGGCACACCGTACCCTTCACTTTCCAATCTCTTGAGCATGCTGCATATCCTGGCATGGGCATACTGCACATAAAATACCGGGTTGTTATTGGACTGCTCAACAGCAAGGCTCAAATCAAAGTCAAGGTGCACGCCGGACGCCTTTGTGTTAAAGAAAAATCTGGCCGCATCCCTTCCCACATCTTCAAGAAGGTCATTAAGCGACACGGCTCTTCCTGTCCTTTTGGACATCTTATAAACTTCACCGTTTTTTAATAGCTTAACCAATTGAAACAAAACAACATCCAGCCTGTCGGGGTCAACCCCAAGAGTGGAAACCGCACCCTTCATTCTGGCTACGTGCCCGTGATGGTCGGCTCCTAAGAGGTCAATTACCCTGTCAAACTTACGCTTTAAAAATTTATTCCTGTGATATGCAATATCCGATGCAAAATAGGTCGGCAAACCGTTATTCCTTATTATAACCTCGTCCTTTTCGGCGCCGAATTCGGAAGCTTTAAACCATACGGCTCCCTCTTTTTCGACGGTATAGCCGTTATCCTTAAGAAAATCCAGAGTTTCCTTCAATTCGCCGCTGTCATAGAGCGACTGTTCGGAAAACCATACATCATATTTGATGCCGTAGCTTTCAAGAGCTGTCCTGATCCTTCCGAGGTTTATGGGAAGAGCGTACTCTACAAGAGTCCTGCGCCTTACTTCCGGTTCAACATCTAAAAGCTTGTCACCATTTGCGGCAATATAATCCTTCATGTGGTCGATAATATCTTCACCGTGGTAACCGTCCTCGGGGAACTGCACAGCATCTTCACCCTTAAGGAGCTGCAAATACCTTGCCTCCAGAGATATTCCGAATTTCTCAATCTGGTTTCCTGCATCGTTTATATAAAATTCACGGGTAACATCATATCCTGCAGCTTCAAGAACACTTGCAATACAATCTCCCAATGCTCCTCCGCGTGCATTACCCATATGGAGGGTACCGGTGGGGTTTGCGCTGACAAACTCCACCATTACCTTCCGGCCGTTACCCAAATTTATTCTTCCGTAGTTCTCTCTTTCTTTCTGAACAATCATCAAAGCATCATAAAGCCAGTTATTTTTCAAATAAAAATTAATAAACCCCGGTCCCGCACATTCAACCTTCTCAACATATGTACCGTCAGTATGCATGTTTTTTATGATGATTTCTGCAATCTGCCTGGGAGCCTTTTTTACCTGTTTTGTTATCTGCATTGCGATATTTGTGGAAAATTCTCCGTGTTCCTTTTCACGGGGAACCTCAATGGTAATTTCAGGTAAATCCAACTCCGGAATTTCATTACCGACAGCCGCCTTCTCAAGCGACCGCTTTATCACCGACTTGATCTCAAGCCTTAAGTTCTCCAAAAAGTTTGTCATCCGTACGTCCTACCTCTCTAATAAACATGTGAAAATCATTTTCTCCAGCCTTATTATTATCTATTTCCATCCGATAATCAACCTTTATTTCTCCGCCTTCATCATCAACCCTGACATCTAC
>JAEZNF010000311.1 GCA_023441845.1 Bacillota bacterium
GTATTAGACAGTGTCGGTATGGGTGAACTTCCCGATGCAGAAGCTTATGGTGACAGAGGCAGCAATACTTTGGGCAACATTGCAGCAAAAGTTGAAGAATTCAGCCTCCCTAATATGGAAAATCTGGGTCTTGGTAATATTGACGGTATTTCAGGCTATAAACAGAACACTATGCCGACGGGCTGTTTTGGAAGAATGGCTGAAAAGTCCTTTGGGAAGGATACCACTACCGGACACTGGGAAATGTCGGGTATCATACTTGAAAGGCCGTTTCCGGTATATCCGAACGGTTTTCCCGATGATGTTGTGGAAAGTTTTGAGAAGGCGATAGGAACAAAAACAATAGGAAATATTGCAGCGTCGGGAACGGAAATAATAAAAATGATGGGCGACGAGCATGTGAAGACCGGATACCCTATTATTTATACTTCTGCGGACAGTGTGTTTCAAATTGCGGCACATGAGGAAATAATACCAGTAGAACGCTTATATGATATATGCCTTACTGCAAGGAAGCTTCTTAAAGGAGAACATGCGGTAGGCAGAGTTATTGCGAGACCTTTTGAAGGAAAGAGCGGAAGCTACGCAAGAACTGACAGGAGGCGGGATTTTTCGTTGAAGCCCATAAGGAAAACCATTCTTGACTACACGGTTGAAGCGGGTTATAAGGTAAAGGCTGTGGGTAAGATAGAGGACATCTTTGGCGGGCAGGGAATATCTGAGGCTGTACATACACATAACAACATGGACGGTGTTGATAAGACCCTGGAGTATATGAAAACGGATTTTGAGGGGCTCATATTTACCAATCTGGTTGATTTTGATATGGTTTACGGGCATAGGAACAATGTAGAAGGGTACGCTAAGGCCTTAATGGATTTTGATAAAAGTATGCCCGAAATAATTGGACTTCTTAAGGATGATGATGTTTTAATTATTACGGCAGATCACGGTTGTGACCCGACAACGCCGAGCACCGACCATTCAAGAGAGTATGTACCTCTTCTGGTTTATGGAAAGAAGCTTAAAAAGAATATAAACTTAGGTACAAGAAGCACATTTTCGGATATCGCTGCTACAATATCCGAAGTCTTTGCTCTTAAGGCGGATGTGCCGGGAACAAGCTTTTTCAGTTTGATAGATTAATAAAGGATAGGATAAAAATCAGTAACAGTCCGGAGGATGTATTTATGAGGATGTACGATATTATAGAAAAAAAGAGAGATGGATATGAACTTTCTCCCGAGGAGATAAGCTTTTTTATCAATGGTTATTGCGAGGGGAAAATTCCTGACTACCAGGCGGCTGCGCTTTTGATGGCAATTTTTCTAAAAGGCATGAGTGAAAGGGAGACATCCATTTTAACCCTTATAATGGCTGATTCCGGGGATAAGGTGGACCTTTCGGGCATACAGGGAATTAAAGTTGATAAACACAGTACCGGCGGGGTTGGCGATAAAACGACACTGGTGACAGGCCCTATTGTTGCGGCATGCGGTGTGCCCGTTGCAAAGATGTCGGGGCGCGGACTCGGTCATACGGGCGGTACCATAGACAAACTGGAAGCAATTCCGGGATTTAAAACAGCGCTGTCAAAAGAAGAGTTTATCTGTAATGTCAGGAAAATAGGGCTGTCTGTTGCCGGACAGACAGGTAATCTGGCGCCTGCGGATAAAAAGCTTTACAATTTGCGGGATGTTACGGCAACCGTCAACAACATATCTTTAATTGCAAGCAGTATTATGAGTAAAAAAATAGCATCGGGGGCAGATAGGATTGTTTTGGATGTAAAAACAGGCAGCGGAGCTTTTATGAAGACCCTTGATAAATCAATTGAATTAGCTCGGGCTATGGTGAAAATAGGTGAGACTGTCGGCAGGAAGACTGCAGCGGTTGTAACCGACATGGATATTCCTTTGGGAAATGCGATTGGCAATTCTCTTGAGGTAATAGAGGCTGTTGAAACATTAAAAGGAAGAGGTCCTAAAGATTTGGAGAAGCTTTCGCTGGAATTGGCAGCCAGGATGCTGGAATTGGCCGGCCAGGGCAGCATTGAAGATTGCCTTGATAAGGCTTACGGTGCTATTGAAAGCGGGACGGCCCTTTTAAAGTTTGAAGAAATGATTGCAAATCAGGAAGGCAATCCGGCTGTTATCAAGGATTACTCGCTGTTTGGTAAAGCCAGATTTGTATTTGATTTTGTTTCTGATGCCGACGGATTTGTTGAAAGTATGAAAACAGACCGACTGGGAATAGCTTCAATGATATTAGGGGCAGGAAGGGAAACAAAAGAGAGCAGCATTAATTATTCCGCCGGCATAATACTCCATGCAAAGACCGGCAGTAAGGTTAAAAAAGGCAGTGTAATCGCAAAGCTTTACACAGACGATGAATCAAAAGCAGAGGGGGCTTTTAGCGTTATGAAAGAAGCTGTGATCATTTCGGAAAATGCACCGCCGTTAAGGCCTTTAATTCTTGCCGCTGTTGATTTGGAAGGAATGAAGAAATATTAATATAATAGGAATATATTAACGTTTATATTTTAGTAAATGAGTTTTATAATAAACATAGTCAGAGTACTATGTTTTTTTTTATCCTACAGAATATACTTTAAAGTTCTAGCATAACAATTTACTAAGGAAAAATGCCTGGAGGGGTCTAAAGTGTTAAAAAAGAGCGTTATTAGTCTGATTATTGCCGTATCGGTTGTATTAAACATGTCTTTTATGCCTGTGTTGGCGGCACCGCAAAAAACTTCCGAAGAAAAAGGCTCTGAATCGGCAGCTAAAGTAACGGATAAATCAAATGTGTTTGATTTAAAGGCGAAGGCTTCTATTTTGATGGATGGAGCAACCGGAAGTGTGCTGATGGAAAAAAACAGCCACGAAAAGCTGCCTATTGCAAGTATAACCAAGGTAATGTCCATGCTTTTGATTATGGAAGCATTAGATTCAGGTAAAATAACATATAACGACATGGTTCAGGTATCCGAACATTCATATGATATGGGAGGTTCTCAGGTTTACCTGAAGCCGGGTGAAGAATTTTCCGTACTGGATATGCTGAAGGCTATTACTATTCATTCGGCAAATGATGCTACGGTTGCCATGGCTGAGAAAATAAGCGGAAGCGAGGAAGCTTTCGTTGCGATGATGAACCAGAAGGCCAAGGAACTGGGAATGAACGATACGAATTTTCTTGATTGCACCGGCTTGACGGATGATGGGCATTACAGTTGTGCCAATGATGTTGCTATTATGTCTAAGGAGCTTGTTATGAAGCATCCTAAGATTCTTGAAATAACAACCATATGGCATGATACCTTCAGAAACGGTACGTTTTCGCTTGATAATACAAATAAGCTTATTGGGAGATATGATGGAATAAACGGCTTGAAAACGGGTTTTACAACAAAAGCAGGTTACTGCCTGTCAGCGTCTGCATTAAGGAATAACATGCAGCTTATTGCTGTTGTCCTCGGGGAACCAAATGGCGATATCAGGTTTACCGAAGCAAAAAAACTCATGGATTATGGGTTTGCGACTTATGAAATAACGGAAGTAAATAAAAAGGGCGAGGAAGTAAGTGTTGTTGAAGTAAAAAAAGGCGTTGGCTTAAGTGTTAAGGGTGTGTATGGAGCAGATGTAAAGCTGATGCTTAAAAAAGGTGATAAGGGACAGATAAAGAGGGAGACAAAGCTTGAAGAAAGTCTTACCGCGCCTGTCAAAACCGGGCAGAAAATTGGAGAAGTTGTATTCAAGATAAATGACAAGGAAGTAGGGAAGGCTGATGTAGTAGCCGAAAAAGAGGTAAGTAAGGCTTCTTTTGTCAGGATATTCTTTAGAATGGTAGTGGGCTGGTTCGGTATCGGAAGAAAGTAAAATAAGTACATGTATAGCAGCAATAGGAAGGGGTGAAGAGTTATTCTTCATCCCTTTTTAATAATTAATTTATGTTTGTATTGTTTATAACATAAAAAAAATGTAAAATAGATATGTTGCTTGCGCGCTCTTGTGGTATCTATATGTTTTGTGGTATATTTGTTAGTAATTATGAAAAGAGGATAATATGTTGCAAAATGAGAGAATGCTAAAGGAAATGTCTGCCGGGGACATTATTGATTATTCAGTTGAGGTATATAAGAGAAATTTTAAGAAGGTAACCATGCTTTCGCTGATTTTTTATGTACCGTTTTCATTTTTATATGCAATTGTTACAAACTCCTTCTCAAGTGATTTTTTTATGGTTGGAGAAACACAGAATATGTCATCTTCAGCTGATGCCGCTTCTATTCTGGTGCCTATTTTGATGGGTATTTTGTATTTGTTTTATATTATGACAATAGGAGCTGTAATGAGTTCGGCTGTCAGTAAGGTGATTTACGATGACATGGTATATCAAAGGGAGCGGAAGCTTAAGACCATAATTAAGGAGAGCTTTAATAGGTTCGTCAGCCTTTTTGGATATAAAGCACTGCTATACCTTATCCTGGTGGGTATTATTAGCGGTGTGTCGTTTGTAGTGGGTATATTTTTCAGTATACTTATAGTTATTGCAGGTTTGTTCGGAGTGACTGCAGCAGGAAGCGCGGGCATGGCCGGATTGGGTGTATTTGTTGTAATTTTAGTATTATTGTATGTGCTTATGGGTTTTGCTATGTTAATTGCCGGAGGTTTTTTCTACATAAAGTTCGGGTTTGGTGTACAGGTTATTGCCACTGAAAACAGGAATGCTACTGATGGTATTTCAAGGAGTATAAACCTTTCGAAGTCTAACTTTAAAAGTTCATTCGGAGCCTTGTTTTTTGGCTATATATTTTACTATTTTATTCCTGTGGTGGCCGTAGGTGTAGTACAGGTATTATCCTTTATGGATCCTGAAGTTTATAAAGGTGTTTTTTTCCTTGTCAGTACAGCCATACAGTTAATACAATCAATATTTTATCCGTTTATTGTTACTATGATGACTGTTACTTTCATAAACATGAAAATAAAAAATGAGGGTCTGGACCTTGAAGTAAAAGTAAACGGCCTTTTAGAGCAGCAAAATAACACTGGAGCCGGAGAACAGATAAATGCATAATTTGAAC
>JAEZNF010000337.1 GCA_023441845.1 Bacillota bacterium
GAGCTAGCACAGTATACCACCTCAGATACAAACCCTTTATGCTGCTTTGCAATATTTAGCATTTCCTCATCGGATAGGCTGTCTTCCCCTGTATAAATACATGCCGCCGGATTACCTAAAGAAAGTCCAGCTGTAAACGCATCCGATTTTTTATATATATATTTTTTCATTTTATCCCCCCTGAACAAGTTCGTTTTTGAATAGTAGCACATAACTAATTTTCGTGTCTGGTCTCACAAATTACATTGTTTTGTCTTACAATAATATATGGAAGCTTATGTAAACATTTTTCAACTACATTTATTCATTATTTTATTTATTCAGTTCATCAACTATCCCCTTTACATAATTTATACTAAAAGAATAAAATTTGGTTCCAAGAGGAACAAGAGGGTTGTTCTCATAATTCCTGTTGTTCATGTTATATCTTACTTGAACTTCCGAATTAGTTAAAGAGCCACTATGGCTCAAATTCTACAGAGCCATTTGGAGGTATGCTTTCTCCTCTTGCATACCTCTGTGATTCTAATTCCCAATATAAAAATGACTCATGTATCATTTTTACTGTTGACATTATTACATAAACTGTTATAAAATAAAAATGATAGGTGTGTCATTTTTATTTTATTAAACTACCTGTTCAGTTATATTATTGGGAGGAGAAATTATGCCAAAGGTGAACCCTGATTATCTAGACCATAAAAAGGAACAGATTTTATCTGCTACTATCAGTGTTTGTAAAAGGAAGCCGCTATATCAGATTACGATGAAGGATATCATCCGTGAAACTGGGCTTAGCCAGGGCGGTATTTACCGTTACTATAAAAACATAGATGAAATTCTTGTTGAAGTAATCAATAAAAACACATTAGATGATAATAACATTCAGTTAATTAATAATCTGGTCAAGAATGTAAATACGTCACAAGCCGCTATTACGTCTTTGTTTTATTTCTTAGGGGAATATATAAATAATAATGTAACCACCTTAGGAAAGCTTCATTTTGAAATAATTGCATTAATAGCCTATGAACCGAATCGTATCAATACAATATCAAAGGAAAATATTCATGTGAATATCACTCAGCATTTTACAAATTGTCTGTTTGAAGTTATAAGAAGAGGCATCGCTTCGGATGAATTCAAACCCATTTTACCGCTAAATGATATCCTTACCTTTATTTCTACTTCAATCGATGGAATCGTCATGAACTGCATATTTCATAAATGTTATGCTTTGCCGGAACCGGAATATGGTTTTGATGTATCCCGCCTTATCGCTACACTGGAAAAATCACTCCTTCAACTACTGAGTTCTGATACAACAAATAAAAATAAGGAAGTTTAAATAATGAAAAACAATACGAAAGATAATATATTGTCAAATGGATTTATTCTAATCTGGCAGGGACAACTGGTTTCCACCTTGGGTGATTCGGCATATGCCATCGCACTGGGTTTCTGGATTCTAAAAGTAACCGGTTCGACTGCGCTAATGGGAACACTTATGGCTGTTTCTGTATTACCAAGTTTATTTATTTCCCCCTTTGCCGGAGTTTGGATAGATCGAATAAACAAGAAATACCTTTTGATCATGATGGATGTGATAAGGGGAACTGTAATGCTATTGATAACGGCAGCCGCTTATTCAAGTGTCCTTGCCGTCTGGATGGTTTTTGCTGCAGGAATTCTGTTGAACATATGTGGTGCGTTTTTCCGTCCCGGAGTGAATGCATTACTCCCTAAGCTTGTACAAAAATCAAAGCTTTCCAATGCGAATTCCATGTTATCAATGGCCACAACTGGTGCATCAATGATCGGAAATGCGGTGGGAGGCTTCTTATATCAATCCTTTGGTGCCCCCCTATTATTTCTTATAAACGGAATATCTTATTTATTTTCAGGAGGTTCGATATGCTTTTTAAGACTGACCGAAGACAAGCTTGAAGAGAAGCAAAACTTCTTTGCTGAAATGAAAAGCGGCTTTCACTTTATGTGGAATAAGAAGGGTTTACGTTATATGCTGATGATGGCAGCCATAATCAATTTTTTTGCATATATATCTATTGTTCTGCTCCTTCCGTTGTTTGAGACCTCCTCCTATCTGGGAGCAGGCAGGTACGGATTGGCCATGGCCTGTTTTATGGGCGGTTGTTTGGGCGGTTTCATCTTAATGTCCGCTATAACTATTTCATCGAAACATAGGCTATCCATTTTTATATTAGCAAATACTATTTCAACGATATGTTTCATCATCGCAGTGAACCAGCGGATACTTGGCATTCTCATAGCTTTTTTAGTCATAGGAGGCTTTTTCAATTCAGTAGTCAATGTCATCCTGTTATCATCGGTTCAGTCAAACACCCCATCAAATATGCAGGGAAAAGTATTTGCCTTTTTAAACATGACGACACAGAGTCTGACACCTGTTTCAATGGCCACCGGAGGTATGCTCGCTTCCTTTTTACCTATTCGTCTTGTTATTTCTCTCAGCTTTTTAATATTAATGTTTTTTGTTATACCTTTTCTATTTATTCATGATTTTAGGAAATATATAAATTATGAAATAGAAAGCCAGCAAGGCTAAATTTCTGTACCATAGGTCTCAGATAAGGGATTCATCATAATAAGGTGGATATACAGGAGAAACTATTTGAACTATTAATTTACAAACCTAACCACTTAATATTTTCATATAAATTTTGCCTTTCAAAGCATCAATGATTTTCGAAGATATAAAGATGTAATTGTATCTGCACCATCTAC
>JAEZNF010000432.1 GCA_023441845.1 Bacillota bacterium
TATTACAGATGATGAACTGGCTGAATTAAAGGAGACAATTGAGCTGGAGGAGTTTTATACACTTAAAAACGATACAGAACACCTGTTGAAGTTCGACTCCATGTTCCATGAGATAATTTTTAAAGCAAGTAAGAGCAGGCCGCTTATGCATATGCTCAGTACCTTTCATCATTATTTACAAAGCGCCAGGAATATTTCTATCAGTTCCCCCGGCAGAGCGCAAAAAGCGCTTGAGGAGCACAAAGCCATATTAAAAGCAATAACGGAACGGGATTCGGAAATGGCAGGAAAATTGACAACAGAGCACGTTAAAAATGCAAGCATTAATTTAATAAATCAAAACAAAAAGGCTGAGGATGTTTAAATCTTCAGCCTTTTTTACCGGATTTTCGGTAAGTAAAGCAGCACTAATAAAGAAAAGAACAGATGATATCTTTGATATCATCTGTTCTTTTTGGTAGCCCGTAGGGGATTCGAACCCCTGTTAACGCCGTGAGAGGGCGCCGTCCTAGGCCTCTAGACCAACGGGCCGTTTGTTCTTATCGCAAAAATTATTATAACACGGCTAAAGAAATTTTTCAATAAGCAATGTGAGCTTTTTATATGGTTTTTTTTATAGTTATTGATAATAGGGTGAGATTACCTTAATTCCATTTTATGTATTGCCACCGGTGAGAAGTTTCCGCTGCTGTCTTTGATACTAACCATAAGAGCATATATACCGGCATCTTTAATAACTGACTTATCCCAGGCAGTAGAAAAAATAACAGGGGTATAGGGTCCATCAACAGATATGTTCTGTATGGGTCTGGATTCAATAGCTGCTGAATCCAGCAAACCGCTTTTTGAGTCGATTTTATGAAGAGAGCATAATACCTTGTGTTCTCCTGCCGGAAGGCCGCTCATACTTATATATGTAAGGTATTTATCATATTCCGTCCAGTAAGGAATGGTCTCGGAAGGCGGGCCTGAAGAAACTATGCCGTCTTTTGTCTCGGTAAACATAATATTTACCTGGGGTTTGATAACCGATGCTGTTTTTGTGGAAGCGTCCCACATTACTATGCTGTTCATAGCCTCTGCAACCTTTCTTAAAGGAAGAAGAGTTCTTCCATCCATTATGATTGCAGGAACATCAAGGTCTAAAGAGTTTCCGTTGACTTTTACAGCAACTGTGTCAAAACCTTTATATTTTGTGGAGGTTTCGGCAGATACTACCGTTGAAGCGACTAATACCAAGATTACAGTTAGAATCAAATGCTTTTTCATCTGAGATCCTCCTTATAAATTATACAATAGTTTTCGAAAAAATGTTTTATATACTTTAGCCTTTTTTATGAAAGTAAGTACATTGATTAGGCATACTTTAAAATGATTTTTTCAAGCATTCAATATATAATAATTTCTACATAAATCGAAAAACTCCTCTTAATATTATGAAAATCCATACTTTTCCTGATTTCACGATAGCGGGAAAGCATAATCCTTAAGTAAAATGAACTATATGGTTCATGCCTTGATGTTGTAGTTCAATTATTATATATTATAATGGATATGTTTAATCTTTATATACAAAATGGAGCATGATTTATGAAATTACCTTCGGAATTTATACAAAAAATGATTGGCCTTTTAGGCCAGTCTGAATATGATGAATTCATCGGATCATTTGAGAAGCCAAGGTTTTACGGCTTGCGTGTAAATACATTAAAGATAGGTGTTGAAGAATTTAGAAGGCTTTCACCTTTTAAGTTAAAGCCGGTACCATGGACTGGCGACGGTTTTTATTATGAAGAGACGGAATCGCCCGGGAAGCATCCCTATTATTATGCGGGACTCTATTATATCCAAGAGCCCAGTGCTATGTACCCCGGGACGGTTATTGATGCAAAGCCGGGCGAGAGGATACTTGATTTATGTGCTGCCCCGGGAGGAAAGACCGTTCAAATTGCTGCAGGAATGAAGGGCAAAGGTATAATTGTTGCTAACGATATCAATAGCGACAGGGTGAAAGCCCTTGTTAAGAATATTGAGCTTTTTGGGGTTAGAAATGCCATTGTTACAAATGATTCACCCGAAAAACTTGCTTCTGCTTTCAAGGGGTATTTTGATAAAATACTTGTGGACGCTCCTTGCTCGGGTGAAGGGATGTTCAGAAAAGATGAAGATGCAGCCCGCAGTTGGGAAAAATTTAAGTGCGAAAAGTGTGCCTCCATGCAGGAAGGTATTCTATCAAGCGCTGATAAGATGTTGAAGCCGGGGGGAGTACTTGTGTATTCCACATGTACGTTTTCACCCGAGGAAGATGAAAAAATGATTTCGCTGTTTTTAAATAAAAATGGAAATTATGAGCTGCTTGACATGCCTAAGACTGCGGGAATTGCAGACGGAAGGCCTGATTGGGCAGGAGGAGATAAAGAGCTGTCCAGAACAGCGAGATTGTGGCCTCACAGACTGGACGGAGAGGGGCATTTTACAGCATTATTAAGAAAAAAATCTGAAGACCTTACTCATGAGCACGGTTTTAATGGTACAATTAAAAATGGAATATCAAATATACCGGCGGAGTTTAAGGCCTTTGTGAAGAATAATCTTAACATAGATATAGATGGAGTTTTCGATATGAAGGGAAATAATCTGTACTGCCTTCCTGAAGCTATTCCCGATCTTTCGGGGATTAAGGTGGCCAAATTCGGCTGGTATTTGGGTCAATTCAATCATGGAAAATTTGAACCGTCACATTCTATGATAATTTCTCTAAAAAAAGAAGATATTAAAAATATAATTGATTTAAGCACCGGCCAACGGGAGATAATTAGCTATCTGAAGGGTGAAACATTGCCTGTTGAATTTGATAAAAAAGGCTTTGTGGGTGTATGCACAGACGGATATACTGTTGGATGGGGAAAGCAGGCAGGCGGAACATTTAAAAACCTTTACCCTAAGGGATGGCGTAAATTAAATTAGAGATCAGGAGAGAGATATGAGAAGCACACAGCGGCTCGATAAAATTCTATCAAACTATGGATACGGAACAAGAAAGGAAATAAAGCAGGTACTGAAAAACGGCTTGATAAAAGTCGATCGTGAAATTGTCAGGGATGGAAGCCTGCATGTTGATCCGAATGTAAGTGTTATAGAGATTGACGGTGAGGTTTTAAACTATAAGGAATTCGTATACATTATGTTAAACAAACCCGACGGGGTTATATCAGCTACATTTGATAACAGGCATAAGACGGTAGTTGAACTGATGCCGGAGGAATATGAACATTTTGAGTTGTTTCCGGTAGGAAGGCTTGACATTGATACCGAAGGGCTGCTTCTGATGACAAATGACGGGCAGCTTGCCCACGACCTTCTTTCACCGAAAAAACATGTCAGTAAAAGGTACTATGCGCTTATT
>JAEZNF010000032.1 GCA_023441845.1 Bacillota bacterium
GTTCAATAAGGGATGAAAGAAGGCTGGAGAGTGTTTTTACGGAATTTAAGCCCACGGTTGTTTTTCATGCAGCAGCTCATAAACATGTGCCGCTCATGGAAGATAATCCGCAGGAAGCTATAAAAAACAATATTTTGGGTACTTTAAATGTGGCAGAGTGTGCAAGCCGGTTTAAATGCAAAAAGTTTGTGCTTATTTCAACCGACAAGGCGGTAAATCCCACCAATATTATGGGCGCAACCAAAAGGGCGGCGGAAATAATTATACAGTACATGGGCCAAAACAGCGATACGGTATTTACAGCTGTCAGGTTTGGAAATGTTTTGGGAAGCAACGGAAGTGTTATTCCGCTGTTTCAGAAGCAGATCGAACACGGCGGTCCTGTTACCGTTACACATCCTGAAGTAACCAGGTTTTTCATGACCATTCCTGAAGCGGCAGGCCTTGTAATACAAGCAGGAGCAATGGCTGCCGGAGGAGAAATATTTGTACTGGATATGGGTGAACCGGTCAAAATAGTTGACCTTGTTAATTCCTTGATTAAACTGTCAGGTCTTAAGCCCGGTGTTGATATAGCGGTGGAATACACGGGCTTAAGACCGGGAGAAAAGCTTCATGAGGAACTTCTTATGACAGAAGACGGTGTGGCTGTAACCAAAAACAATAAAATTTTCATTGAAAAGTCTTCTAAAGCCGATTTTGAGTCATTGATGAATGAGGTAAGGTCGATGGGAATGGTGGATTTTAAAAGTACCGGTGAAATTAAGGATTTAATCGGGAGGATAGTTCCTACCTACCGCTGGAGGTACTAATCAAAATAATTTGTCTATATTGAACGCGATAAAGATTTTACATCGCGCTTCAATTTCCTTAATAAAATATCACGAAAATTAAATTTTTCATTGTAAAATCATTTTCGTGATTTATATAATAATCCGGGTTCAGGAGATTAATGATGCAAAAATGCACTTCGTGTTTATTTTTTGGGTTCTGTAGCGTTTCAAACTATATTGAACGCGCGAAAAAATAGAATTAGAAATGTAAAATGTTTTTCGCGAAACATATAGTTATGATTTCCAGCAATAATTATAAAGCTATGGAATGTTTATTAACTAACAAAATTAGGGGGAAGAGAATTATATGAAAAAAATTTCAACTAGGGCATTAGGGAACTTAATCTTGGCTATATTTATTATATTAGCGCTTGCTCCTACCAATATTAATGGTATCTTAACCGGAGAAAGTATATTTCCGGCGGCATATGCCAGCGCACCTAATACAACAAATGTAGCATTGGGAAAGGTAGCTACTACATCTGCAACATTTTCCAACCTAAACTGTATAACTGATGGTGATAAGGATACTGACAATTTTTCCGATAGTTATCCTAATGATGGCATACAGTGGATAATACTAGACTTGGGAAGCGAGAAAACTATCGACAGAATTAAACTTTGGCATTATTTTGGAGACGGGAGAATGTATCGTGATGTAATAATCCAACTTTCCAATCAAGCTGACTTTTTAAGCGGGGTCACTACTATATTTAATAATGATTCTGACGGATCTTCGGGACAAGGGATAGGTACTGATGGAGAATATAATGAAACCAGTGAAGGAAAGACTATAAATTTTAATGCTACAAGAACACGATATTTAAAGTTTTGGTCTAATGGAAGTACCTCAAATAGTTCCAATCACTATGTAGAAATTGAAGTGTTTGAAAGTGCCATATATAATTTAGCTTTGGGTAAGAATGTAACAACTTCTTATACATTTACTCCTTTAAATAAAATAAACGACGGTAATAAAAATACCAATAATTTCTCTGATAGTTATCCTAACGGTGGTATACAATGGATACAGTTGGACTTAGGCAGTATAATGAGTGTTATGAAAATAAATATTTGGCATTACTATGGGGACGATAGGAGATATCATGATGTAATCATACAGCTCTCAAACACTGAAGACTTTTCAAGTGATGTAACTACTGTATTTAATAATGACTCAGATGGGAACTTGGGACAGGGAATTGGCAGTGATCAGGAATATGCCGAAACCAGCACTGGGAAAAGCATAGAGTTTGATGTTATTAATGCACGATACGTAAGGTGTTGGTCAAATGGAAGTACAGTTGACAGTACCAACCGTTATGTAGAAGTTGAAGTTTTTGGGAGTGCAAATGCTATAACTAATTTAGCCTTGAGCAAGAATTTAACTATGTCAAATCAATTTGACAATGCAGGTGCCATGACCGATGGTAACAAGGATACAGACAATTATTCCGATAGTTATCCTAACGATGGTGTACAGTGGGTAATGTTAGATTTAGGAAATGAGATGAATGTCATAGGAATTAATCTTTGGCATTACTTTGGTGATGAAAGAACATATCATGATGTAATCATACAGGTTTCAAACTCTGAGGACTTTTCAAGCGGTGTAGATACTGTATTTAATAATGACTTGGATGGAAGCTCGGGCCAGGGAATTGGCAGTAATCAGGAATATGTGGAAACCAGTTCCGGGAAAAGCATAAAGTTTAATGCCTTAAGAGGAAGATATGTTAGATTCTGGTCTAATGGGAGTACTTCCAATCAATCTAATCATTACGTAGAAGTTGAAGTTCTGGGGAATTCTTTAAATAATTCGGCATTGGGAAAACCAATAACTACCATTCCAAATTTAAATAGGATTACAGATGGTGATAAGGATACTGATTTTTTCACTGATAGTTATCCTAATGAAGGGATACAGTGGATAATGATAGATTTAAGAAGCGAAGTGAATATCACTGGTATCAATCTGTGGCATTATTTCGGAGATAGTAGGCAATATCATGATGTTATTATACAGGTTTCAAACACTCCCGATTTTTCAAGCGGTGTTACTACAGTCTTTAACAATGACTCTGATGGGTCTTCGGGACAAGGAATAGGTAATGATGAAGAATATATCGAAACCAGCAGTGGAAAGAGCATAAATATTAATGCTGTATCAGCTCGATATGTAAAATTATGGTCTAACGGAAGCACAGCCAATGACTCAAATCATTACGTGGAAGTGGAAGTAATGGCAACTGACCCTACAATTGGTTTTTATCCTAATTGGAATAATGTTGGCAAAGGACCCTTCTCGCCTACTCCTGCAATTGAAAATAACCCTCCTGTTCTACGTGCAAGTGATGTTACAGATGCTTCGGCTGATTTTGTGGCAGATCCTTTCCTTTTTTATGAAGATGGAAACTGGTATATGTTTTTTGAAGTTGAGGAAATAAGTACCGGAAGGGGTTGTATTGCATTAGCAACAAGTACTGATGGACTAAACTGGGATTATGATGGTATAGTTCTGAGAGAAAAGCACCACTTGGCGTTACCGCATGTATTTAAGTATGGAAATGATTATTATATGGTTCCTGATACAGGAGGTACAATAAATGATTTAAAAATGTATAAGGCTGATAATTTCCCGTATGATTGGTCTTATTACACAACTATAGCAACATCAGAACGCGGATTTTTGGACATAGCAATAGTACCATATAACGGTAAGTTCTGGCTGTTCACAAGTGATATAACAAATAGTAATTCTTATCTTTACTACTCAGACAATCTAACAAGCGGTTGGACAGAACATCCAAAAAATCCGATTATCTCAGATGATCCGGCTAAAGCCAGAATAGGAGGCAGGTCATTTGTTTACAATGGAAAGTTAATTAGAATTGCGCAAAAATGTGATTTATATTATGGAGAAAAAGTAAGAGCATTTGAGGTTGATACTATAACAACAACAGACTATGCAGAACATGAAATTCCTGAAAGTCCGCTGCTAAGTCCTGGCAGCAACGATTGGAATGCTACCAACATGCATACATTTGACCCCTGGTGGATTGGAGACAAATGGCTGATTGCAGTAGATGGCTATAACGGTAGTTGGTCAATTGGTATATATAAAAGTGAGTAAGAGGGCGAATACCTTAATGACAAAATCAAAACTACAGAAGATGTAGAAAACTATATGGGACAAAACAGCGATACTGTATATACCGCTGTCAGTTTTTAAGCCCGGTATTGATATAGCAGTGGAATACACGGGCTTAAGACCTGGATGAAACACAGGGTATCAAAGTGAGATTTCTCCTGTTATATTTAACGCGCGAAAGAATTTTCATAAAGTGTTGTGCGTTCAATGGATCAAGGTATATGATTTCGATAAACATATAGGTTAATTATAATTCGATTTTTATGCTACTACAGGCGGCTATCTATATGATGGCTGTCTTTTTTATACTTGCAAATTATTAATTAATTGTTAAGAAAATGCAATTTTATGTCGAGTAAATAATGTAACTTAATTATATATCTAATCTATATTTATCTAAGGAGGTTTCTTATGAAATTAGCTAATTTATTTATGAAGTTATTCAATTCTCTTAGATTCAAACTGATTCTTGTTATACTGGCAGTTACACTCATACCGTTAGTGTTTGTATCAACATTTATGTTTAAAAGTTTTAATAACATGTTAATACGCAATATAGAAATTCAAGATGTTAAAACTGCATCATCAAACGCAGAAGCTTTGGATAAATGGATTGAGGGAAAAGTATCACAGCTGGGTGAACTTTTAAAAGCTCACCCAGAATTCAAAAAAATGGATATGGAAGAAATCATACCGACACTAAAAAAAATAAATGAAAGTGATATTGAAGTAGAGACATCTGTTGTTGCAGATAAAGACGGTAATTCAATTAATGATAGTAATCTAAAGGTTAGTATTGCCGACAGAGA
This sequence comes from Bacillota bacterium, assembly GCA_023441845.1. GTDB lineage: Bacteria > Bacillota > Clostridia > Acetivibrionales > DSM-2933 > JAEZNF01. The sequence continues at coordinate 4,794 of JAEZNF010000032.1, forward strand.
GTATTTTATCAGGGCAAAGCAGACCAAAAAAGTTGCGATAAGTGATGTTATTTTGAGCAAAGCAACTAACAATAAAGTAGTATCTATTGCAGTACCGGTTCTTGATGATTCCGACAACTTCCAGGGAGTGCTGTTGAGCGTTGTTAGTATTAAAGCTATGGAGAATTCAATAGGCAAAATAAAGATTGAAAAAACAGGGTATGCTTGTGTATTATCCCGGGAAGGAAATTATATATTTCATCCAACTTCGGAATATATAAACAAAAGTTATAATGATATCATTGATAACACCAAGGCGAAAGAAACCTTCAGCAAAGAAATAATGGCAAAGGACTATGGATTTGTTTCATATCCTGATAATCCCCGTAAAGAAAAGATAGCGGC
>JAEZNF010000550.1 GCA_023441845.1 Bacillota bacterium
TTTTCACCGGCTTTACCGGGCTTCTCAATTATATATTTTGCAGATACGAACCATGTCTTCAAAAAGGCTTCCACCCTGTCAGGCTTATCTTTTATTGTATTTCTGTTTACTACAAGTACAGTAGGAATCAGATTCGGGACCTCCTTTGTTGTTATCAGCACCCTTACCGAATCCGGCTTTGCGGCGTTCATTTCCTTAACAACCATATTCATATCGGGGCTCCATGAAACAATCAGATCTGCCCTTCCGGTCTTCAAATCGTCCACAACACCCGACATTTCATTTCTTTCGGCAGGCACAATATCAGCATACCTTAAGCCCGTCAGCCTTAAAAACTTGTTTAAAATAAATTTTCCCGTACCGTTGCTGACATATGAAACTCTTTTCCCTTCCATATCGTTCAAATTCCTTATTTCCGACCTGGCAACAATACCGTCGGCACCACGTGAAAAGTCGGTTATACCTACTATTACACCTGCACCGGGATATTTCTCCTGAAGCTTTATAAAAGCAGGCAGGGACATTTCGGTAGAATTTATTTTTCCATCCTTCAAAGCCGCCAGTCTATCCCCGTCGTTAGGGATGTACTTAAGCTTTAAATCAAGTGAATAGTCGTTGTTATATCCCCTGCTTAAGGCTATAAGAGCCGGAGTTCCTCCTATCCAACTGTCCAATCCCACGGTAAAACCGTCCTGCACCGGCATTTGATATTCATCACTGCCTGTTTCAAGCGGTTTAACGGTATTATCCTTAATAATATCCCTGTTATCTTTATTCAGGTCTATTACCTGCTTGTCACTGCCTGAATCCGGCAATATGTTCAATGCGTTTGGGTTCTTATAGAAATAAGCAGCAGCAGCGGCACCGATAATCAATATAAAAACAATTATATTACCCCACTTAATCCTCTTGCCGTTCATGTTTATTCCTCCTGATGCTTAATAATAATGAAGCTATATTTAGGTGTTATTTTATTCAAGCCGCTCATATTAGGGCGATAAACCACTGCTGATATCAAACGGCAAGCTTATCCTAAAATATTGTTCAAGAATATCTATAGCCGGATGTTTCCTTACACACCCGGCAAATTCAATAGTATTTTATTTTATATAGTGCCTTTATACATTTTTCTCTATAAACTCTTCAAATGTCATATCTGCGCTGAACTTAAATACACCGTCTATTATGTCCTGCTCGGTATAAACCTTTAATAGCTTGAGCTCTTCATTAAGTACATGTATTATATGAAACCTGTCAAAATCCAGACATTTAACAATATCTCCAAGGTGCATTGTCTTTACCACCACAAGGTCCCTTGCAGGATATACACCTTTTTTTAATAATCTTGAACGCCTATATATCATATCTTTAACATTCATCACTGCATCCTCCGTCTTTCCTTTTTTAAATAAAAATAATGCATATGTCCCAATTAGAATTAAACTGAAATTCAAAATATTGTTTAAGAATTGAATTACGCCCAGTAAAATCAACACCAGCGACACTATCAAGGTTACCCTTTGTGTGCTTTCGTTTGCAGAAAACCCACCGTACCGCATGGCCAATATTTCTCTTAAGATCCTGCCTCCGTCAAACGGCAAGACAGGCAATAGATTGAAAAACGCAAGACATGTATTGGCTGTCATCAGGAAAAATACCATATCGCCTTTTACTGAAGCCGTGAACCAAATATAAAAAAACACCGCTGCTAAAAATACATTTATAGCCGGGCCGCATATATAGACAAAAATCCTTTCCTGCCTGGAGCATGAATATTCATCTATAGAAACATTAATGCCCATGGGAAGTATTTTTAAAGTATATACTCTTTTTTTAAGAACCCATGCCGCAGTTGCATGACTCAGCTCGTGAATTATTATGGAAAAAAAAGCAAGGGCGTATTCCACATGATATCCGACCATGCAGAATAACAAAAGCACAGCAGGAAAAAGCGGATTGACTTTTATATTTATATAAGACCTGTTTTTTATTCTTATAACGAACTGCAAGCACTCCTTTAAATCTACTGCTTATAACTATTTTGCCGGCACCTTTATATAATTTAAAGGATTAACCGGACTTCCATTCTTTAACACCTCAAAGTGCAGGTGCGGTCCTGTTGAATCTCCTGTACTTCCTACCTTTGCAATCACCTGACCTTTTTTTACCTTTTGTCCCTTTTTAACTGACAAAACCGAACAGTGTGCATAAATTGTAGTCAAACCATCATCGTGCTTTATTTTCACAAAATTGCCATAAGTGATCTCATATGTTGCTTCAATGACTTCTCCGTCCAATGCAGCTTTTATGGGAACCCCGCTGTTTGCTTTGATATCAACTCCGTTGTGAAACTTTTCAACGCCCTTTGTAGGGTGCAGCCTTTCGCCAAAAGACGAGCTCATAACTCCACTGACCGGTATTGCCAGCGCAACTGGTTTTGCTGTATTTTCAACTGTACCTTTTTTTGCATTGCTGTCATCCGATACATTTTCTTTACTGCCGTCGCTTGTTGTTTCATTTTCACTGCTGCTATCATGGATTGTTTCATTTTCATTGCTGCTATCAAGGATTGTTTCCTCACCATAACTGCTGTCTGCTGCCTGTTCCACATCTTCTTCTACCAGACCCCCGTAATCGATTTTATCATCATATTCAAGAGGTACATAAATATCAGCACTTGCCGGAACCCCCGTGTCTTCGTTTTCATCACTGCTGTAAGTGGATACACTATTCTCCTGCCCGCCTATAAAACCGGCTATTTTGCTGTTAATACCGTTTAAATCCATTTCCTGTACAAGCGAAAACTTGATTCTTTCGGTTATATAATAAGTTATGGGTGATTTAATTGATTTAACAGCTGCTGCAGCCAACAAAACCATTACAGCTATTATAAGCTGCCGCTTAAAAGTTGTTAAAAATGCACTCTTTTCTTTATTGTTTTTCCTTCTTCTTCTGTTATGCAGACTATGGCGCGGATATGCCGGTCTGACTATCACATCATCCATAAGTAATCATCCTTTATAAAATAAGTATTTTAAAAATCTTGTCTTAATTATTACTGCTTCTTCCTCTAAATTATATTTTAAATATGGAAAATTTATTACAGAATAGAATAAGAATTGAATAAGAAAGCTTATAAGCCCCTTATAATGCAAAAACCCCTTTATTAAGGGGTTTAATAACTTCGGTTTATAATTTCTCTCCACCCTAAGTCTCCGCGGTCCAAACCCTTTATCAACATTTCGGCAGTTGCCACATTTGTAGCAAAGGGTATATTGTGAATATCGCAGTGTCTCAAAAGTGCAGCTATATCCGGCTCATGTGCTTGTGCAGATACCGGATCCCTAAAGAAAATCACCAGGTCCATTTCATTAAAGGCCACACGGGCAGCAATCTGCTGTTCTCCCAAAAGCCCCGGCTGAAACTTATGAACGTTTAAACCGGCAGCTTCAGTGATTATAGAACCCGTAGTACCGGTTGCAAACAAATTGTGGTCTTGTAGAATCCTTTTATATGCAATGCAAAAAGCAGACATTAATTCTTTTTTCTTATCATGCGCAATTAAAGCTATATTCATAGCATCAAACCATCCATAACTTACAATATGATTAATACAAATTACTTGCCACTGTTTTTTACGTTTTTTATAGGAATATTTGCAATTAATGCAGGAACAACACCATCACCGTCTTCGCTTTTTGTTCTTGTAAGCTGAATGTCCAGGGCACCTTCATCTACATCCATATAGTTTTGTATAACTTTGATTATTTCTCCCTTTACCATTTCGAGAAACTGAGGCGAAACATTTGCCCTATCATGGATAAGAACAAGCTTTAATCTTTCTTTTGCCACATCCTTGGAAGTTTTTGATCTGCCAAACAGTTTCGATAAGTCCAGCAACATATGTTCCCCTCCTTGTTAAGTCGTTTTCATACCAAACAATTTTTTTAACTTTATCACAAATCCCTGATCGTTTTCGAGATTTAACAGCGGAACGTCCTCCCCCATTATTCTCCTGGTTATATTCCTGTATGCCTCACCTGCTAAAGACTTGCTGTCATTAACTGCGGGCTCCCCTTTATTTGTAGACACAACAATCTTCTCATCATCGGGAACAACACCTATTATATCAATGGCCAATATATCAACTATATCGTCTATTGACATCATATCCCCGCGTTTTACCATGTCAATTCTTACCCTGTTTATAAGTAGCTTGGGATTTCTCAATTCGTTGGCTTCCAATAAACCGATAATCCTGTCGGCATCCCTTACCGCTGAAACCTCAGGAGTTGTGACAACAATAGCTCTGCTTGCACCGGCTATTGCATTCTTAAATCCCTGTTCTATTCCTGCAGGGCAATCAACAATGATATAATCGTATTCTGTTTTCAACTCCTCACACAATTTTATCATCTGCTCGGGGTTTACAGCACTTTTATCTCTGGTCTGGGCAGCAGGCAGGAGATACAGATTATCGTACCTCTTATCTTTAATTAAGGCCTGTTTGATTCTGCATGTGCCTTCAATAACATCAACCAGGTCGTAAACAATCCTGTTTTCCAACCCCAGTACAACATCCAGATTTCTTAACCCTATATCTGTATCAATTAAAACAACTTTTTTTCCTTTTAAAGCAAGGCCTGTCCCAATATTTGCTGTCGTAGTAGTCTTTCCAACACCACCCTTACCAGATGTGATTACTATGACTTCACCCATTCAAATTTCCCCCTAAATCTTCATATTGAACATAGTTCTCTTGGATTATTGGATAAATCTTGAACTAATTAAGTGTCCGGAAAAATATTTATTAAAAAAGATTTAATCCTGTTAATTTCAATAACATATATTAAAAATATATATTTCTTTTATAGATTTGTCAATTACTTATACTGTGGCAAATAACTCTCAATATAAACCCTGTCCTCTTTTATGTATGCTATCTCGGGAATCGGCGAATTTTTAACCTCTTTCTCATCGGGCGGCCTGGTAATAATATCGGCAATTCTAAGCTGTGTTGGCTGAAGGTTTAGCGCTGCAACTACAGCCTCCTTATTTCCGTCGGCTCCTGCATGTACTATTCCCCTTAAAGAGCCCATAACAACGACATTTCCCGCAGCTACCACTTCGCCGCCGGGGTTTACATCGCCAATAACCACAATATTTCCTTCAAAATTTATCAGTTGCCCCGATCTTACAGTTCCTTTATAAAACTTAGTAACACCTTCTTCAATTCCTTTGAAATAATTAAATTTCCTTATCTCAATTTTATTTACCGGCTTTGGCTGGACTTGTTCCCTTGCCGGTATCTCTGTATCTTCTGCAAAACTTTTTATTTTTGCGCCGCTTTTTAAAGACAAAAGCTCAAATAATTTGCTTTCTTCCTGTTTGGATAACTTCTTACCGCGGTATTTTACATCAAGAATGGCTCCTTTAAAAAACTTGCCGGCCGAAGCAATTTTTTTCTCCACCTGGGCAAATATAGTACCAAAGTCTTCCTCTTCTTTTAGAATAATTGTAAGCCCGTTAACAGAACCTTTGAATATAACGCTGCTTTCCTCCATCTAAGCTAACCCCCATAATTAATTTTATTAATTTTTATGTCTATAAGTTCTTTTCTCTTTATTCTATCACAAAATTAATGTGTAAATCTCACGGTTTCCGATCTCAATACACTGTTTGTACTATTATTGTTGTTGAGTCCGAAGTACTCTGCCAGTATATCCTTGGCTATAGGTGCTGTATTGGCTCCCCATGCACCGTGTTCAACTACCACCGCAATGGCAATCTGCGGCTTTTCTACCGGAGCATAGCATATAAACAGAGCATTTGAAGAGCTGGTTTTTTCAAATCCCGTTTCGGCCGTACCCGTCTTACCGGCAACCCCAATACCTGTTCTTTGTATAAAATCACGGAACGTATTCACAGCAGTACCGTTTTCTTCTTGGGTAACGGCTTTCATCCCTTCCTTGACTGCATCCAGTGTCTCCTTCTTTACAGGAAGTTGGTCATACTCGGGCTTTTTCTCGAGCACCGTTGATTGGTCATACTTTACAACCTTTTTAATCAAGTGAGGTGTCATTTTCTTTCCGCCGTTTGCCAAAGCTGCTGTATAGTTCACCAACTGCAAGGGAGTAAACGCATTAAACGATTGTCCTATCGAGGCATACGCCGTATCTCCTATATACCAGTTCTGCTCGCTTTTGTCTGCATGCTTAAATAATTCCCTTTTAGACTCCCGTGACGCAAGGATGCCGTCTTCCTCACCAGGGATGTCAATGCCTGTATACTGACCCAATCCGAAAGTTTTAGCCCATTTAGCAATTCTGTCAATCCCTGTATCCACACCCAACTTTTCAAAATAAATATTGCATGAAGTTTCCAATGCGTGCTTAAGATTCAGGTTTCCATGTCCATTCTTAAACTCGAGGCACTTTAAAGTCTTCGAACCTACTTCATAGTAACCCGGATCATATATATAATCTTCTGGCCTTATTACTCCTTCCTCCACCCCAGCGATACTAGTAATGGGCTTAAAGGTTGAACCGGGTGCATACGTCCCCTGTGTAGCCCTGTTCAATAATACTGAAATTTTATCCTTGGGTTTATTATACTCATCAATTTTTGCCTGAGCTTCCTTATTATCCGCACCCTCCAGGTAAACAGAAGGGTCATAGCTTGGGTAACTTGCCATCGCTAATATCTCTCCGGTATTAACATCCATAGCTACCGCTGCACCCGCTGAAGCATCCCCGAAGTTTTTCTTGCCGTCAGCCCCCTGCTTTATAAGCTCAATATTCTTTTTGAGGGACTCCATGGCAACCTTCTGCAGCTTCATATCGATCGTCAAAATAACATCATGTCCCGGAATTGCCGGCTCGGCTTCCAATTGCTCAATCTGCCTCCCGGCAATATCAACCTCTACTTTCTTCTGTCCCTCCTTGCCCTTTAAATACTTCTCTGCTGCCGCTTCAATTCCAACCTGTCCAAGCACGTCATTCATTTTATAGCCTTCTTCTTTAAGCTTCGGGTATTGTTCCTCACGCATACCCTGAACATATCCCATAAAATTTGCTGTCAATTCACCGTTGATATATATCCTGTACGGCTCGGTATCGGTGCTGACTCCCGGAAACTCGTTGTGTTTTTCCTCAAGCTCGGCCACCGTCTGGATCTTTATATCCTTTGCCAGCGTAAGAGGGTTTATGGCACTATAGCCTTTTATCAGAATTTCATACTTTATGCACATTATTTTATAAGCATCTTCATCGGAATACTTATCGTCTATCTCAAACTTTTTCCTGAGATATTTGAAGGTTTCCTCTGCATTAGTCATCAAGGCAATATCCTTATCTTTCATTGCCATTTCTTCTTTCCATTTCTTCAGCTTCTTGTCGGTGTCTAGGTATTTTCCGAATGCAAAGGGCTTAATAGTAATATAATTACTCAGGCTTTGTATATAATCATCATCGTTTTTTATAAATACGTTCACGAGCTTTAAAAACATTTCATTACGCTCGTCATTGGTCATTTTTGTTTTAACTATTTCGGCGGTGTAGCCTACCCTGTTAACTGCAAGAGGCACTCCGTACCTGTCTTTAATGTTCCCCCTGGGCGCAGGTATGCTTCTCTCATTCAGTATCTTTTTCTGTGACTGCTCATCATAATACTGTCCATTGATAATCTGAAGATTTACCAACTGGAACACAATCAAAATACCGAAAGCGATAAAGCAAATGGTCAAAATATTATACCGGTCTTTAAAGAACTCTTTCATAATAATCACCAACCAAGCCTTTTATTAATATTTTCTGGTAAGCTTGCCCTCTCTTTCAACCCAATGGCCGATTTTTACGGCAAGTATATAAATGAACACCGAAATGACGGCATTATATACAGCTACAGGGAATATAACCGTTTTAAAAGGGTATATGAAACTCCACTGCCCCTTTATAAATACTCCGAAGAAAAACACTACGCTCTCAAATAAAATTGTGGATATAAATGTGAAAAATACTGCTACAAAAATATTCTCCCTGTACAGCCTCTTGTTTACCGAACCTATGATGAGTCCGAGGTAAAGGCACAGGAGGGCATAAAACCCGATCACCTTACCCGAAAGTATATCCCATGTCAATCCTGCAAAAAAGCCGATTATTGCACCCTCCAGGTTTCCCCTTAAGAGAGCGACCGAAACGACAAATACAAATATAAGATTGGGCTTCACACCAAAAACCTTAAAATAATCAAGTATTGTAGTCTGTATCAACATAAGCAAAAGAATGCTGAGAGCAGATAATATAACCTTTAATTTCATTTTCCCCCACTACCTGTCTTTATCCGAACTCTTATTTTTTAGTACGAAAACCTCTTCAATTCTTTCAAAATCAACCGCCGGTTCCAATATTGCATACCTGTTCAATTCACTGTTTATTTGTCTTATTTCTTTAATGGTTCCGATAATGATACCTTTTGGAAAGTACCCACCCAAACCTGAAGTTTCTACACTATCACCAACCGATACATCGACGTTTTCAGCCACAAACTCCAGCCTGCACAGCCCTTTGTCTTTTAGCTTTATATCTCCTTTGACAAAACCCCGAAGTCCTGTTTTGGTAACCCTGGCGGATACTGTACTGTCGACATCAATAATAGAAATAACCTTGGAAGTAGTAGGCCCGCAAACCGAAACCCTCCCGACCAGGCCTCTGCCTGATATAACAGTACTGTTTATCTGAACCCCATCATTGGTTCCCCTGTCAACAGTAAATGTATTAAACCAGTTGCCGGCATCGTTTGCAATAATATTAGCCCCCAACGTTTTAAATTGATCCAGCTGGTTTTTAAGTTCAAGGGCAGCCCGAAGCTCGGTATTTTTTTGTTCTAACCCTTTAAGCTCATTGTTTTTCTTTTCCAGTATATCAATCTTTGCTCTTAATTTTTCATTTTCATCTTTAATCTCTTTTGAGTCCTTAAAAAACGAAACGGTAGAATCAACCTTCTTGGCTGAAACCGAAAAGGCTTTCTGAATTGGGGATACTGCCGTATTGAGTATATTACTGACCCAATTAAGCCTGCTGTCCTCTCTTGCTGTAACCCCGATTACCACAAAAAGAATTATTGTTGTCAATAACAATAAAAATACTTTATTCTTAAAAAGGCGAAGCAATTAACGCGCCCCTTTCAAAACATAATAATAAGCCTCTATATAATTATATCCCGATATTATGCAAAAACAATGGTTCTTATTATCAAACCTCAAAAACACTTATTCTACAGCCTTCGATGCAGGAAATTGTTGCCTACTTAAGCTTTTTAGGTG
>JAEZNF010000571.1 GCA_023441845.1 Bacillota bacterium
CCATAGGACTGATACCATGCGCTATCAGCGGCGAAAAAATTGAGACATTTATGAAGTCCGGAGGAACTAAATATGATTGGATTGTCAAGCGTGCAAAGCTTGCTCAGCAAAAGGGAGGAGTCATAGAAGGCATTATTTTCCATCAGGGCGAATCAAACAGCGGTCAGTCTGATTGGCCTAATAAGGTAAAAACACTGGTGGAAGACCTTAAAAAAGATCTGAATCTGGGAGACATTCCTTTCCTGCCGGGTGAACTGCTTTACAGTGGCGGTTGTGCAGGACACAACACTCAGGTAAATAAGCTGCCTTCTTTAATTAAGAATTGTTACGTAGTTTCTGCAAATGGCCTGGTTGTGGATCCTTCCGATACAACGTACAAGCTCCATTTTAGTCATGATTCAACGGTTGAACTAGGTAAGAGGTATGCTCAAAAAATGATTGAAGTTCTTGGATGGTAATTGCATTCCGGAATACAGACCGAAAGCTGCAACTATGGCGGCAGGGTATGCCGAAAATAAGAATTACTTTGTTTTATTACCAAACAGATGGTTTATATGAGCACTATAAAGAATAGACAGGTGGCTGCGGCCACCTGTTTGTTCTAAAACTATTTAAGTTCTTGATATGATTAATATGGGAGTGCAGGAATTATTAATTCTGGCGGCAGTGTTGAAATAGATGGTCATTGACAGAATTTCTGCATTTTCTGAATAGGCCTTATAGCAAATTGCCGGAAAAACAGAACAAACGAGTACGTTTATTAGTGTAGGTGCAGTTTTTAATAGCGGAATCCGGTGAAGTTAATACATGAAATTGTAATCATTAGTATAAATTGCTATAATGCTATTACGCATTAAGAATAGATTATTGTAATATTATTTCCATTGAAAATATTACAAGCAAAAGAAACGAGGAGGAAGTGCAATGGCTTTAAATAAAAAAAGTCTAAGTATTTTTCTGGTTTGTATACTGGTTGTCCAGTTAGCTATAAGTATATCTGTGACCGGTACGGTAACAGCTGAAGGTACGATTTACTGCTTTGAATCCTATAATTATCCGGGTTACTTCATGAGACATTTTGACTATACCGGATATCTGGATAGCTTTATTGTACCTGTTGAGGATTCGCAATTTAGATTGGTAGCGGGACTTGCAGATCCGTCTAATGTATCTTTCGAGTCGGTGAATTATCCCGGATACTATTTAAGACACTATGATTATAAGATAAAACTTCAGGAAAACGATGGCTCTGAAGTATTCAAACAGGATGCTACATTCCGTAAGGTGCCTGGCTTAAGCGACAGCAGTTATGTGTCTTTTCAATCCTACAATTTCCCGGCCCGTTACTTAAGACATTATAAATTCGGACTGCAGATAGACCCGATTTCCACTGACCTTGACAAGGGGGATGCAACCTTTAAACAGGTAGAAGCCGGAACTATTGCTTCCACCGGAGGAAAGAACAAGTCGGCTGTTACTATCAACGCAGATCGGCCCGGTATAGCAATAAGCCAGAACCTGTATGGAATATTCTTTGAAGACATAAATCATGCTGCTGACGGAGGCTTATATGCCGAATCGATCAGGAACCGTTCATTCGAAGACAACATATCCGCACCTGATTTTTGGTCATTGGTTACTTCCGAAGGTTCAACAGGGAGCATGGCACTGGATACAGCCAACAATTTAAACAGTGCTCAAGGGCGTTCATTGAAGCTTACAGCCGGAAGTACAGGCGCAAACGGCAGGGTCGGGATTGCAAATACCGGTTTCTGGGGAATCAATGTTATCGGCGGTGCCACCTATACAGTAACTTTTTTTGCAAAATGCAGCAGCGGATACAGCGGATCAATAAAAGCCAGTCTGGAAAACAGTAACAGTACAGTCAAATATGCAGAGGCAACGGTAACAGGTTTGACAACGGAATGGAAAAAGTTTACCGCTACAATGACGGCAAATGGTTCAAATGGGAGCGGAAGGTTTTTGCTGTCGACGGATAAACCCGGTACAATATGGTTTGACGTAGTTTCCTGCTTTCCGCCTACATATAAAAACAGACCTAACGGTTTAAGAAATGATCTTCTCACTATGGTTAACGATTTAAAGCCCCGTTTCAACCGTTTTCCCGGTGGTTGCTTTGTTGAAGGGGACAAGACGGTAAATGCTTTCCGGTGGAAGAATACCATCGGTCCGATTGAAACAAGACCCGGGCATTGGAATCTTTGGGGTTATCGTACTTCTGACGGTATGGGCTACCATGAGTTTCTTCAGATGTGTGAAGATACAAATTCAGAACCCCTTTATGTTTGTGGTGTCGGAATGGCACATGACGATAATGTTCCTATGGAGCCTTTTATCCAGGAGGCCCTTGATGCCATAGAATATGCAAATGGTGCCACAACTACAACATGGGGTGCCAAAAGGGCTGCAAACGGACATCCGGAACCGTTCAACCTCAAATATGTTGAAATCGGCAATGAAGCAAATTTTCAGTACAATACATATAAAGAAAGATACCAATCTTTCTATAATGCAATAAAGGCAAAATATCCCGATATGATTTGCATTTCAAACTGTGATATACCGGGAAACACTATTGACTACATAGACGAGCATTATTACGATACCCCTCAATTTTTCATGAAAAATGCAACTAAATATGATAGATACGTCCGTACAGGTCCCAAAATTTATGTCGGAGAATATGCAGTTACCAAAGGCTGCGGATATGGCAACCTTATAGCGGCTTTAGGAGAAGCAGCTTTTATGACAGGTTTCGAAAGGAACTCGGATGTTGTTAAAATGGCTTCGTATGCACCTTTGTATGTAAATACCAACGACAGGAAATGGAATCCTGATGCAATAGTCTACAACAGTTCCCAGGTTTACGGTACCCCGTCATATTACGTACAAAAGATGTTCAGCCAGAACCTTGGCACAAACACTTTACTTACTACCTACAGCGGCTCCAATACATCATTTTTCTTTACAACAAGCAAGGATAACTCCACAGGGGATATAATCCTTAAAGCTGTCAATACAACAGGCAGCAATGAGAGTTCTACCATAAAAATAAATGGGGCAGGTTATATAGATCCCACAGGTATCGCAACTGTGATGTCCAATATGGACCCCAATGCCGAAAATTCTTTTGCTGCGCCTACCAATGTGGCACCGGTAACAAGGACTGTTTCCGGAATAAGTTCATCATTTGATTATATATTCCCGCCTTATTCCGTTACTGTTTTGAGAATAAGCACCAAGGAAGGGCCGGTATTAAGCCCGACAGCTCCGCCAATTCCGACTCAGACACCCAACAATACAGAAGATATTAAGAGGTTGGATATTAATGGTGACGGCGCCATAAACATGACAGATGTAATGATTATAGCCGGAGCCTTTAATTCGGTCAAAGGAGACGGCAGATATGTTGAAGCCCGTGATTTGAACGGGGATGGCGCAATAAATATGAGGGATATTATGATTTTAGCTGCAAAATTCAATGCAAAAATTTAATTTTTAAATTTAGTACTTAAATGGAAGTTTGCTACGAATTGTTATACAAAGAAGTATGATATTCTATGACGACAGAACAAGGGGGTACAATTCGTAAATTGATGAATGGGTGTTAGTATTTTACGTCTATATAATTCAACCTGAAAGTTTATTTTTTAGGAACTTTTAGAGTTGTACGGCAATAGACGAGAGTTGATAAAAAAGACAATGTTACGTGTTTAAAGACGTCATTTTAATTATGATTTGTGCTTTGTATTTAGGGGAAAGGTATGGATTATATAAATGAGAATAAAGTTTATATCGGTTCTTTTACTTGTCACCATGGCTGCAGCGATGTTTTCAATCAAACCGTTTAATACGGTTGCAGCTGCAGATGCCAACATTTTGGTAGACGGAAACAACATTAAAGATGGCAATGTCAATGGCCTAACATTTAAAGGATTTGGCGTGCTGAGCGGCAACAGCTCCAGTGCGCTTCTAATGGATTATAAGTCAGAGCATCCGGAGAAATATGCGGAGTTGCTGCAGATCTTGTTTGGCGGCACTCGTCCTGTTATG
>JAEZNF010000586.1 GCA_023441845.1 Bacillota bacterium
CCATGTTACCATGAGAGAGGGGGAATAAGGAATGCTGCTGGAGGTAAATGGGTTGACCAGAGAATTTAAAAGGGGCTCCGCCTTTTTCAAGGCAGTTGACGAAGTCAGCTTTTCTGTGGACAGCAAGGAATTTGTCAGCATTGTAGGCAGGTCGGGAAGTGGAAAGAGCACTTTATTGAATATGATTGCAGGTCTTTTGCGGCCTTCGGGAGGGAGCATTTTTCTGGATGGGAAAGAAATCCTCAATTGCAATGATGCTGAAGGCTCTTACTTTCGAAATTCCCGAATCGGTTATGTTCCTCAGGGGCAAAGCATCCTGTCGAATTTCAGTGTGATCGACAATGTGAGGCTGCCGGTTTTTTTAAGTAAAAGGAGCGGTGATCCAACCGATAGAGCGTTTTCACTGCTGGAACAGGTTGGTATTTCGCACCTTTCAAATAGCTATCCGGCACAGCTTTCCGGCGGCGAACTGAAAAGAGCAGCAATAGCACGTGCGTTAATCAATTCTCCCGAAATACTGATTGCTGACGAGCCGACCAGCAGTCTGGATTTGCAAACTACAAGGGAAATTTTGAAGTTGTTTACTTTATTATCGGAAGAAGGCACTTCGATTTTGACCGTGACACATGAACCGGAGGTTTCAGCTTACTGTAAGAGGACGCTTATTATGGAAGATGGAAAACTGCTGCAAGGAAATACAAGCAGTTGAATTCCGGTAAAAAACAATAAACATATATTGCCAATATAGATATTTTTAAATTTAGAATTTTATGTAAAGGAAAGGAGGTGAGTTGTTTTAGAAGTGTAGGTATTGTTTGGAAAGTAGACCAATCTGGAAGAATAATTTTGCTAAATAAGTTATGAGGTATGCTCGGAATTGAAGTAATGGATTCAATCGAAATTTATTAAAAGGAGTGCTTGACATGAAAATGAAAGAAATAAAAAAGGTGTTGGGGGCGGCGGCAGTTGCAATTTCCCTGATAATTGCAGTGACGGCCTGCGGTTCAAAGAATGACCCGGGAGATAAGGCTTCTCCAGATACAGGTAAGACCACGTATAAACACGGTAAAATTGACATTCCCGGCAAAGACGGGGCTCTTTGCGGTGCACCGATTTATATTGCTTACGAAAAGGGATTCTTTGCAGAGCAAGGCTTTGATGTAAACTTGATTTCTGCCGATACGGAAACAAGAAAAATCGGACTGAACAACGGAAATATTCCTATTGTAAACGGGGATTTTCAGTTTTTTCCTTCTATTGAGGAAGGTGTGAAGGTAAAGGTGGTAGACGGCCTGCACAACGGATGCATCAAGTTCATTGTCCGAAAGGATTCTCCGATAAAAAGCGCCAGTGATTTTAAAGGGAAGAAGATTGCAATTGATGAAGTTGGAGGTACACCGCATCAGGTAGCCAGCGTATGGCTTGAGAAAGCGGGCATTTCTGCAAAACAGGAGGATAAGGAAGTTACTTTCGTTCCATACACAGACGGAAACCTTGAAATTCAGGCGGTAAAGAACGGAGATGTTGATGTTGCGGCTTTATGGGATCCGATGGGATCGGTTGCGGAGAAAAGCGGAGAATACAAGGTGGTTTTTGACCTTTCAACCGACCCGACCTTTGCAGGTAAATACTGCTGTTTCCTATATGCTTCCGAGAAGGTTTTAAAGGATGACCCTCAAAAGGTAGCGGACATTTTGAAGGCTTACAACAAGGCACAGGCATGGATTGCAGCAAATCCTGAGGAAGCGGTCAATATCATATCGGACAAAAAGTATTCCTCCATTGAGGATAAAGAGCTTGCCGTAAAGCTTATCAAGAGTTATGAGTTTCCTTCGGCTGAGCAGCAGGCTGCCGGCAATCATGTGAAAGAGGATGTGCTCTATTTCGTAAAGGAGCTGCAAAACATAGGTTATTTAAAGACTAATGACGCTGCTGCATTCGCCGATCAAATCTACTACGACGTTAAATCGGCGGCCTCTGGAAAATAGAAGAATAGGAGGATTATTAAGTGAGTAACAAATTATCAACAGGTACCGGGAAGATACTGCCTCTGCAAAAAGGGAGGCAGCATCCGGGCAAAAACATCGTTTCGAATAAAAGATTCTTATCACTTGCGTTTTTATCGGTTGCAGGATTGATTGTTGCGATGTTTGCCAACTGTTTTTTTCCGCAGATAGCAGATGTTAGAATCAAGACATACAACATAAATTTTCTTGGACTTTTCCCTGCAAATTTAAATATTACTAAAGCCTACAGCATTGTTCTTTTTTTAATCGTTCTGGTTTATTTAGGGATTGGAGTATATTCCTGGTTTGATAACGACAGGCGCAAAAAATATATAAAGCGTGCTCCATTCAGGTTTGCGTGCGGCATTGCACTTGCGGTATGGGATATACTAGGTACAAAAACCCTGCTGCTGCCGCAGCCTTTTTTCCCGGGGCCTTCGAGAATACTGGAAGCACCCCTGATCGAAGGCGGCTATATTGTGGAAAATATTCTTTACTCGCTGAGGCTTTTTACTGTCGGTTTTATTTCTGGTGTTGCGCTCGGTGTCATCACCGGTATTTTGATCGGTTGGTTTCCAAAGGTTTATTACTGGGTTTCTCCGGTCTTGAAGATTACCGGAGTGATTCCGGCGGTCGCGTGGATGCCTTTTGCATTAACTCTTTTTCCTACTCCGTTTTTGGCGGCAGTTTTTTTAATTGTGATCTGCGCGTGGTTTCCTGTTGCCTTTTTAACGGCACAGGGTATTGCAAGCACGCAGAAGGTATACTATGAGGTCGCGAAAACATTGGGAGCACGAGCACCGTACCTAGTTTTCCGGGTAGCCATTCCAAATGCCCTTCCGCAGATTTTCACCGGTATCTCGACGGCAAATGCATTTGCATTCACAACGCTGGTTATTTCCGAAATGATGGGCCAGCCCGGCGGTCTCGGTTATTATATCAACGCCTCAAGAGTCTGGTCTGCGTATTACAAGGTGTTTGCCGCCATTATTATTATGGCGATTCTGTTTTCGCTCATCATGCGTGGTATTGGCGCCATACAGAATTGGATGCTTAAGTGGCAAAGGGGGATTGTGAAATGAGTGAGCCGGCATTGATTGAAATCCGGAATGTGTTCCGGACATATATTGATACCAATGATAATAAAGTGGAAGCGCTTAGCGATGTGAGCCTTTCTGTCCGCAAGGGAGAGTTCATAAGCATTATAGGTTCATCCGGATGTGGGAAAACCACACTTTTGCGGTTATTGGCGGGATTGGATGTACCCAATTCCGGAAAGCTTACAATAGACGGGCATGAAATCAGGAATCCCGATCCGGAGCGCGGCTATGTGTTTCAGCAGGGAAGCCTGTTTCCATGGCTTACGGTGGAAAAAAACATTGCATCCGGACTGAAGGCCAGAGGGGTTTATAAAAGACAGAAGGCTGATGTGGCACAGTATATAGACCTTATAGGACTTAACGGCTTTGAAAAATCCTACCCTCATCAGATTTCAGGCGGTATGGCCCAACGTGTGGCTATTGCACGCGCTTTAATAAACAGGCCCACTGCTCTGCTTTTAGACGAGCCCATGGGCGCCCTTGATTCATTTACCCGGGCCGATTTGCAGGATAAGCTTCTGGAGCTTTGGAAAAGGGACCGGACAACAATGGTTCTGGTGACTCATGACGTTGACGAGGCTATTTATTTAAGTGACCGTATCGTTATTATGACTCCGCGTCCCGGTAAAATCAGCGAAATCCTGGATGTTAATCTGCCAAGGCCCAGAGACAGGGCGGATGTGGAATTTACCAAGATACGCGGCAAAATTCTTGAAAAGCTGCATCTTGCCAGTACCAGGCAAATGCCGGAATATGTGATATAGAAATTATCCTGTAGTCTCCGTTATAATTATTTATATGTAAAATGGCAGGTATATCTCAATCTATTAATATCCTTGGTGCACTGGATAAAATAAAATCCTATTGCCATAAAACAAAGAAGAGATCTTAAGACCCGTTTCACGAATTTATTACTGACAGGCATAATAGCATACAAAAGCAGTTCAACACTTTCAACAGCCTGATCTCTTTTATCCTCCGGTAAAAAAATTATACTCTATGCCAATAAGTCGATTAATTTACATAATCGATGCTGAGGTTGTATATCTTAATAATCAGACAATAAAGAAAAACAGGAGCAGATAAAAGTGAAATTGGACTTAATGGTATTTCTAAAAGCATTTATAGGCTTTGTAATAGTATTTGTAATTCAGATTTTTTCAAAAAGTAAAAGTTATGTTTTAGCGGCATTGATGCCGTTATTCCCGTTAATGGGTATATTTTCTTATTATTTCGTCTCAAAAGAATATGGGTCTAATAAGCTTCAGGAGACAATAATATTCGGAATGCTGTCGCTAATAACATATTTTAGCTTTTTGCTGGCTTTGCTGATCTTTTCAAAGCATTTCAAGATAATTCAATCTTTGATTTTAGCTTCCGGGGCTTGGTTTATATGTGCATTTATTCAGACAAACATATGGAATTTCATTATGCTGAAATGGCCAAGTCAATAAAGAGGTTATTTAAATTGTATAAAATAATCGGAATAATTTGCTTAAATGTGATTAAAAATATTGAAACTGGGGATAATAATTATAACTGACCGGACAACCGGAGGTTGATAATAGGCGGCTAAGTATGAGACTTAGCCGCCTATTATGTGTTTTAAGGGGAATTATGGAAGTTATAATCTTTGTAATGCAGAAGTATCAATACATGTTGGGGACAAAGGGTAGTCATTCGAGAGGAATTTTCCGCCCCAATTCGGGTAACGCGTATTCTGTCAATTGGTTTTTATAAAATAATTCCAAGTATTCTTATTGACATTATATATATTTGGTGTTATATTATATGAAAAGAAACAAATCCTAGAGGAAAACTAGGGAATATTTATTGAGAAGTAATGTATTCCTTAGAGTTATTGGTTGTTTATTTTAAAAAAATTAATAGCTTCTGCTTACCAGAAAACTGGAGGTCATATTCAATTAGGATGTGACTTTTTTATTAAAGAACTACTAGAAAATAATTGAAATGGAGGATAATTTATGTCGGAAAAATTAGCTGGAATTAGCAGTAAATCTATTTCAGAGGTAGACCTCAAAAAGTTAATAGAATTGTTGAACGGTATAAGCTATGGATCGGTGACGTTAATAATTCAAGACGGAAGGATTGTCCAGATGGAAAAAAATGAAAAGCTCCGGCTGAAATGATTTTAAGTAAAGGAGATGAATTATGTGAGAGAAAAGATTTCTGATATTAATAAAAAATTGCTCGGTATTTATGGGTTCGCCGCGCTTTTTATTATCTGGCAGCTGGCGCCGGCATTTAAACTTATTGACACACAATTTATATCCACACCGTCAATTATAATAGAAGCAGCTTTGAAAATACCGGGCGATTTATTGGTACATATTTCAACAAGCGTCCAAAGGGTTTTGCTTGGATATTTTGCAGCTATATTGACAGCGGTGCCCTTAGGGTTTCTCTTAGGAGGGTGGTTTCCGCGGATGAATAAGTTTTTTAATCCTCTGTTTCAGCTTTTGGGCCAGATTAATGCATTTTCGCTTTTTCCGCTGTTTATACTTTTTTTCGGAACCAAAGAGCTATCCAAGTTCTTTATAATTTACTGGTCCTGCATATGGCCAATCCTTTTTATGACAACATTAGGGGTGAAAAATGTGGACCCGCTGCTTATAAAAAGCGCTAAATCAATGGGTGCCGACAATCTTACAATTTTTAAAAACGTAATTCTTCCGGGTGCTGCCAAACCTATATTTTCGGGATTGAGTGTTGGGGCTTCAAGAGGCTTTCTGATGATTATAGCAGCCGAAATGTTGGGTTCAAGCGCAGGTCTGGGATGGTTTATAAACAATTCAAACCAGAATAGCATCGTACCCAGAATTTACGTAGGAGCGCTTATTATAGCAATACTAAGTTATTTGTTTAATTACCTGATAAAGTATATTGAAAGCAGTGTAATAACC
>JAEZNF010000617.1 GCA_023441845.1 Bacillota bacterium
CAAACTCCTCGGGGTATAGCAGGCACCTAAACTTTCAATATAAGGATAATCAGAATGGAACACGGGAAGTCATACCTTTAGAGTCTGACAGGACGATGAAAATGGATATGATGACAGAGGTGTCGTAGTAGTCGGAGGTTGGGAAAGCCAGCTACATGGCGAAGGGCACTAGACAGGCAAATAAAATAAATCTTTACAAGTGAAGCTCTAACTCTCTGAAATACGAGTAGTGCACCATAGGAAACTATGCATTTAAAGCACAGCTTCACGAGCGAAGCAGAACTTAAAGAAAAACTTGATTTTATTTATACTCAAAGCAAGAAAGGTAAGAATTTTCATGGAATAATGGAAGTCGCATTCAATGAGGTAACAATCATTACGGCTATTCATAACATTAAACCGAATAAGGGAGCAAATACACCTGGAATTGATAATCATAGAATTGACAACTACCTTCAAATGGAAAAGTATGAACTGATAGAATTAATACAAAAACAAGTATCAAATTACAGGCCAAGGCCAGTAAAACGCATATACATCAAAAATAGCAATGGAAAACTTCGACCATTAGGAATTCCAACAATCTTGGATAGAATAATACAAGAATGCATTAAGATAGTAATAGAGCCTATAGTAGAAGCGAAGTTCTTTCCAAATAGCTATGGTTTCAGACCTTACAGAGCAACTAAACACGCAGCAATGGATATAACCAACAAAATAAATGTCAATCGAAAAACCAAACCAACATACATAATTGAGGGCGATATAAAGTCCTACTTTGACAACATAAATCACAGGATACTTCTCAAAAAGCTCTGGAGAATAGGTGTACATGATAAAAGAATACTGGCAATACTGAAGAAAATGCTTGATGCAGGATACTTGGAGGGAAATACATTCTATGATACAGAATTCGGAACCGTTCAAGGTGGCGTAATTTCGCCATTACTGGCAAATGTATATCTAAATGATTTTGATTGGACAGTAGGAAAAATGTATCAATACCCTGAACGCAGATGTAAAAGAATAATAGATGACAGGACAAGGCTTCGAAATAGAGGAATTATTCCTAAATATCTCACTCGTTATGCTGATGATTGGACGCTACAAACAACCACAGAAGTAGAAGCCAATAGGCTTTTGAAATATTTAAACAAATATTTCAAACATAGACTAAAACTAGAACTCTCAAATGAAAAGACAATCATTACAAACATACTGGAAAGGCCAATTAAATTTCTAGGGTTCATGATTAAGGCGGAAAAAGCAAGAAGTACACCGAAGAACCCAAAACCTACAAATATAGTGGGCAAAACATTTCCAGATATGAATAAGGTAAAGGCAAAAACAGGAGAGATTCTGAAAGAGATTAAGAAACTGAAATATATGGAAACCAGGCAAAGAAAAGCTACACAAATTGAAAAGATTAACTCAATGATAATAGGAATTGCAGAATACAATAAAACAACTATATGCAGTAAGGCCTTCAATTACATAGATTATAGGGTTAAAGAAACTGCTTATTATACCTTCAAAAGTATGTTCCGGAAGCAATACAAGCAACATAGAGTAAGCCTTGAAAAGCTGACCAACAGACCACAAAGGCACAAAGCATACAAAACGGAAACATATGCAATAAAGCTTGACGGAATGTACATAGGTATAACAAAAGCGTTTATAACGCATAGTCAATGGATTAGATTTCCATATAATCAGAAGATAACGCCATATACAGACGAAGGGAGGAATCTTTATTTGAAACAAGCAAATAAAAAGAAACTTCCTCTAAATGGGCCTCCGCTATATGATATTCAGGAACTGGAACAATGTAATAATAGCAGAAATTTTGAATACTACATGAATAGAGAATATGCGTATAATAGAGATGGCGGCAAATGTAAAATATGTGGAGAGGAACTTGTTGAATCAAACCGGCATTGTCATTGGATAAATGAAAATCAGCCGCTAAATAAAATCAACAAGGTTGCCAATCTGGCGTGGTTGTGTAAAACATGTGACGGATATATTCATAGTGAGAAGTTACCTGAAGGCATAGATAACGGTAAAATCAAGAAAATTCAAAAGTACCAGTCAAAGCTTAAACTAAAGATTTAATTTGCACGACACTTGTTGTGAGACAGTGAAGTGTTGAAAGCCGATGGAGGCAAGTAAGTTTGCTCGTTGGAAAGCCGGATGAATTGAAAGGTTCCGGTCCGGTTTGGAGGAGGGGAAAAGGCAGAGATTACTTCAAAGCCTTACCTATTCCTATAGAAATCCAGTTGCCGGGATATCCTGCACCCCTTATGGTGGTTAAAAGATACAAGTAATATCTACACTTGATGCCTATATTATCGCATAGAAACTCTATAATACCGTGGCAGTGTCAAATTCCTTTGTTATGTACATAAACATTTTCACAAAATAATGTTACTTTATGAGATATGTTTAGCAAGCCAAAACCTAATATACTACCAATAATGCTTCCAACTAAGCATATAGCAATAGTTAATAGTTGATTTATAGGCATAACTACTTTTACAGTAGTATATAAGCAAATAAGCACTCCTGTAATAAAGGAAATAAAAATTAAATTGCGAATTTTCCCCACTTTATCAAATAATATTGGAGTAAAGTATCCTATAGGCGAAAATACAAGAATTGCTGATGTGGTACCTAATATAAACGATAGAAAATTATTTTCAGCGCCTGCAACAGCAATAAAAGAACCTATTCTATAAATGGTTAGATAAAAAATAATACCCAGTATAATATTGGGAACTTTTCGGTAGCATAACGAGACTTTGTTAATCTTCTTTGTTATTTCAATGTTATTTCCGAACTGTTCAATTGCTTTAGTTACGGCTTCTTTCTCACTAAATCCTTCTGAAATAAACTCCTGTTTAAGCATTTGGAGGTGGTCTAAAAACTCTTCAAACATTTCGTCTTTTTGTTTTTTGCTTAAATTCAGGTTATTTACGATTGAGTTTATGTAAACTTCAAATTCATACATGAAAATCCCTCCCTACATGATTTAATTAAATTATTTAAGAAATCCCATTCACTCAATTTTTCGACTAGGATCTTTTTTCCCGCTTCCGTAATGCTGTAGTATTTACGTCGTCCACCAGAATCCGAGTCTCCCCAATATGATTTTATAAGACCTTTTTTTTCTAATCTTTGAAGTCCCGGATATAAAGTACCTTCACCCATACTATATAAATTGTTGCTCTTTTCCTTTAGTCTTTTAGCAATTTCATATCCGTATAAGTCTTCCTTTTCAATAAGCGATAATAGCAAAATATCAGTGCTACCTTTCATTAATTCTTTGTTCATTTTTCCACCACCATCGTAATAATTAAATACATTGTACTACAACTTACATCGTTTTACAATATATTTGAAAAATTTTTAAATTTAAATATTAGAAATCGGATAATGCCGGATTATTTGAATTTAAGCTTAATCTACAAGGGATTTTACCAAAAAAGAGAATAGCTAGGATAACATATGGTGCAGAATGGGGTTATATTAACATAAAAGGTGAGTTTGTATATAAGCCTAAAGGTTTTGATTTGTGGTAAATCAACTGTATTCACTATAATATTAAGACGAGTGGGCTGAGATCTTCCCGGCCCACTCTTTATATTGGAGCGAAGCAAAGTCTATATTTGAAGAACTAAAAACTATTAGCAAATTTCCAGAAAAGGAATCCGCGCTTTTTTAACCAGTGACAACATGTGTTTCGTCCCCTTGCTATTTTCCAAATCAGGATGAAACGCCAAAACAAAATCCGGCTTTCCCTCCTTGAGCATCTTGGCATTCCGAATTGGCCCGGCTGCCTTCCTGAATGTCGGCCAATTGGCCGGAAACTCAACATAAGGTAAACCGTAAGCCCTCGCAGCATTCTCAGGGATAAAGTGTAAACACGGAGAATCTTTTCCGTTGACAGTGAAATAAAACTTTACAGGTTGACAAATTTCCAATCAACCTTTATAATATTGTTAATTCATTAATGTATAACTTTAACACGATAAAGCGATAAAGTGAGGTGCTTGTTTTGGCAAAATGGAAGATATACACCCCAGAGGGTGTGCAGGATATACTTTTTAACGAATGCTACATAAAGAGAAACCTGGAAGAAAAAATTAGGGGCATGTTTAGAATGTGGGGTTATTATGAGATTGAGACGCCCACACTTGAATTCTATGATGTGTTTTCAACCGAGGCAGAGGCCACCCCGCAGGAGACAATGTTCAAGTTTTTCGACCAGCAGGGAAGGATACTGGTATTAAGGCCAGATATTACAATACCCGTTGCAAGGCTTTCGGCTACGAAGTACAGGGATATGAACCTTCCGATCAGGTATTCCTACATAGGAAATACATTTAAGTACAATGAACTTGGCGGGGGTAAACAAAAGGAGTTCACGCAGGCCGGAGTTGAAATTATCGGCGTAAATACGCCCGAAGCTGATGCGGAGGTAATAGCAACGGCAATTAATGCAGTTAAGGCTACAGGACTTGAAAATTTCCAGATTGACATCGGGCAGGTGGAGTTTTTCAAGGGTTTGATGGAAGAGGCGGGCTTGCCTGAGAAGGACATTGAGCAAATACGCACTCTTATAGACAAGAAGGATTTCCTGGGTGTTGAGGAACTGGTGAAGGAACAGGATATTAGAGAAGAGCTTAAAGATCTGATATTAAGCCTTCCGAAGTTGTTCGGCTCTACCGATGTAATAGACAGGATGGAGCAGGTTACTTTCAATGAGCGGTCATTAGCGGCACTCGAAAATTTAAGAAAGGTGCTTGAGATCCTGGAAGATTACGGTTTGAGCAAGTATGTTTCGGTGGACCTTGGTATGGTGCGGAGCATTAACTATTATACCGGGATTATTTTCAGGGGATTTACTTACGGAGTAGGCTTCCCGATTTTGAGCGGCGGCAGGTACGACAACCTTGTTGAGAAATTCGGCAAGAAGTGCCCGGCAATAGGTTTTTCACTGGGCATAAATATGGTCATGACGGCTTTGGACAGGCAAAAAATAGATTCCCAAAAGCCAAAGACAGACAGCCTGATATGCTGCCAAAAAGAAGGGCGTAAGACAGCCTTCAAGGTATGTGAGGAATTGAGGAAACAAGGGCTGGTTATTGAAATGGGTATTCTCCAATATGATATTGATTCCATTAAGAAATATGCTGCCGGCAAGAGTATTGGAGGAATAATAAATATCATTGACAGCGAGAATATAGAGATACACGAGATTGAAACGGGTAATGTTTCAAAGGTTACCCTCACTGAACTCATTAATAAGAATAATTAATTTTAAGCATATAATTTTCTTCGGTCGGGAGGTATATATGAGATATTTGACAATTGCGCTTTCGAAAGGAAGGCTTACCGATTTATCGGTGGAACTGTTTGAAGCAATAGGAATAGATTGTTCGGAATTGAAAGGCTCTTCGAGAAAACTGATCTTACATGATGAAACCAATAAGATAAAATTTTTTCTGGCAAAACCAAGTGATGTACCTACATATGTTGAATACGGTGCTGCCGATATAGGAATAGTAGGAAAGGACACCCTTTTAGAAGAAGGAAGACACCTTTATGAAGTCCTGAACCTTGGCTTTGCAGCGTGCAAGATGTGTGTGGCAGGCCCGGCAGAGCTCCAGGGCAAGCTTGATGAGCTCAACAACAAAAGGGTGGGAACCAAATACCCCAGAATTGCCAGGGAATACTTCGAGCATAAGAGGAAGGAATCAATAGAGGTTATAAAGCTGAACGGTTCGGTAGAACTTGCCCCATTGGTCGGGCTGTCGGAGGTCATTGTGGATCTGGTTGAGAGTGGAAGGACGCTCAAAGAAAACGGACTTGTGGTTTTGGATACAATCGCCGACATCAGTGCAAGAATGGTTGTAAACCGCGTCAGCATGAAAATGGAAAGCGAAAGGATAAATAGGATTATAGACGGCGTCAGAGAGCAGTTGGAGAAGAGGTGACGGTAAAAGATGATTAAAATTATCGATATAAGAAACGGTGAGAAAAATAATTTGTTTGAAAACCTTGTTAAAAGGAGTCAGGTCGATACCGGCGATGTTCAAAAAAGGGTCGAGGACATAATTAGCAATATAAGGAAAAACGGTGATGAGGCTATCTTTGAATATACAAAGCTATTTGACAGGGTTGAACTGGACGGTGCAAGTATCAAGGTTACCAGGGCTGAAATTGAAGATGCGTATAAAAAAGTTGATGCAAAGCTTATCGAAGTAATCAAAAAAGCCAAACAGAACGTAGAAAGTTTCCACCAAAAGCAGAAGGAAAACTCATGGTTTTCACCCGAGGACAACGGGGTTATACTGGGGCAGATATTCAGGCCTTTGGAGGTTGTAGGTGTGTATGTTCCGGGCGGTACGGCGCCGCTGCCGTCTTCAGTCCTTATGAATGTCATACCGGCAAAGGTGGCGGGTGTTGAAAGAATTGTTATGGCTACGCCTCCGGGGAAAGACGGAAATATCAATCCTGTAATACTTGTTGCAGCCAATGAGGCAGGTGCCGACGAAATATTCAAAATGGGCGGAGCACAGGCTGTTGCAGCGTTTGCCTTCGGTACGGAAAGCGTTCCGAAGGTTGACAAGATTACCGGACCGGGTAATATATATGTAAATATGGCAAAGAGAATGGTATACGGCTACTGCGACATAGATATGTTTGCGGGGCCGAGTGAGATAATGGTGGTGGCCGATAATACTGCAAACCCCAAATATGCCGCAGCCGATCTCTTATCGCAGGCAGAACACGACGTGTTGGCGGCCTCAATACTGGTTACAACATCGGAGGACTTCGCAAAAGAGGTTCAAAGTGAAATAGAAAGACAGACGGGTTATTTAAGCAGGAAGGACATAATCAATAAGTCCATTGAGGATTATGGAGCGGTAGTAATTGTTAATGACATTGAGGAGGCTATCGGAATAGTCAATAAAATTGCGCCCGAGCACCTTGAACTCTGTGTTGAAGATCCCTTCAGCCTGATCGGTAAAGTGAAAAATGCCGGGGCCATCTTCCTCGGAAACTACGCTTCGGAGCCTCTGGGAGATTATTTTGCAGGGCCCAACCACGTGCTGCCTACAAGCGGTACGGCGAGATTCTTTTCGCCGCTTAATGTGGGTGAATTTATGAAAAAATCAAGTGTAATATCGTATTCAAGAAAGGCCCTGCAGGATGTAAAGGATGATGTAATACTTTTTGCAGAGGCTGAAGGGCTGACAGCCCATGCCAATGCCATAAAGGTAAGGTTTAAAAGATAAACAACTTTAAACCTTAACATATTAAGTAGCGAAAAATAGCGATGTATTAACGCTTTTTGAGCAATGGATAAATTCAATTATAAAGTTGTTTATCTATAAGTGAGAGGGAGTGATTTCTTTGAGTATATATTGGAGTGAAGCAACAAAAAAACTTGTACCCTATGTTCCGGGCGAACAGCCCAAGGACAAGAAATATATAAAGCTTAACACGAACGAGAGCCCGTATCCTCCGTCACCTAAGGTGCTGGAGGCAATAAAAAACGCGGCAAATGAAGACCTGAGGCTTTATCCTGATCCTGAATGTGAAGGGTTAAGGAAAGCAATAGCTGAATTTTATGGATTGGAAAAAGAAGAGGTTTTTGTAGGAAATGGTTCGGATGAGGTGCTTGCATTTGCCTTCCAGGCATTTTTCGATCCCGGCAGGACCATACTTTTTCCCGATATTACATACAGCTTCTATCCGGTTTACTGCGAACTTTACAACATAAGCTATGAAACGGTGGCATTGGATGACAATTTCAATGTGCCTACAGAAAAATTCTTAAGGGAAAACGGCGGCGTTGTCATTGCCAATCCTAAAGCGCCAACTGCCGTATATATGCCTTTAAGTGAGATCAGGTCAATAGTTGAATATAATAAAAACAGCGTAGTTATAATAGATGAAGCATATATAGATTTCGGAGGAGAATCGGCTGTAAGCCTTATAAAGGATTTTCCGAACCTTATGATTATACAGACTGTGTCAAAATCCCGCTGCCTCGCAGGTCTCAGAGTTGGATGGGCACTTGGAAACAAGGAACTAATTGAGGGCTTAAACAGGGTTAAAAATTCATTTAACTCATATACGCTGGACAGGTTGGCACTTGCAGGCGCCGTAGAGGCATTTAAAGACCGCGAATATTTCGAAGAGACTACGCAAAAAATAGTTGCGACAAGAGAATGGGTCAGAAAAGACTTGAAGGACATGGGATTTACCGTTCTTGAATCCATGGCCAACTTTGTATTTATGAGCCATCCGAAGGTTAGTGCGGATGTTATATTCGGAAAGCTCAGAGAAAAGGGCATACTGGTCAGGTATTTTAAAAAGCCGAGAATAGATAATTTCTTAAGAGTCAGTATAGGTACGGATACCGAAATGGAGGCATTCTCAAAAGCGTTAAAAGAGATACTGGGCAGTTAATCATAATCGATTTAAATAAACTGTAGTAATTTATTAATGGCTAAGTTTTCGAAACGCCGCAGAAGCGGGCGCGAAAATGGGTTCTTGCAGAAAAGAAAACGAATTTTAAATATATGTGGAATTTGACTTGGTGATTCTGTTATAATGTAAGGGTCAAAATGGCATAAAGGAGGCAGGCAATTTTCATGAGAAGATCCGAAATAAGTAGAAAGACGAATGAAACCGATATTTCGCTGGGTTTTAATATTGACGGCTCGGGAAAAGCTGAAATTGAAACCGGTATTGGTTTTTTTGACCACATGCTTAACCTCTTTGCCAGACATGGGCTTTTTGACTTGAAGGTAAAAGCTGTCGGAGACCTTCATGTAGATAGCCACCACACGGTGGAGGACGTAGGAATCGTACTGGGGCAAGCACTGAAAGAAGCCCTGGGAGATAAAAGATCAATTAAACGTTATGGTTCGTCTTATCTTCCGATGGACGAAACATTGGCTTTAGCCGTTGTGGATCTGGGAGGCAGGCCGTTTCTTGCATTTGATGCCACGTTTACTTCCGATAAGGTTGGAGAAATGGACACCGAGCTTGTTGAAGAATTTTTCAGGGCAGTTGTTTTTAATGCGGGAATTAACTTACATATAAAAGTGTTTTACGGAAGTAACAGCCATCACATCATAGAAGCCATATTTAAAGCATTTGGAAGGGCTCTTGATGAAGCTACCCTTGTAGACGAAAGAATCAAGGGTGTGATGTCTACAAAGGGAACTATTTAAAGAAATATTTTTGGAGGGATTTTAAAAAATGCTTATTAACGATACCGATTTTATTAAACAACCCTTATTCATTAAGGGAAAGGTTAGAAATGTATATGACCTGGGAGACAAACTGCTTATAATAGTAACCGACAGGATTTCTGCTTTTGATGTTGTTTTTCCGGACCTTATTCCGAATAAGGGCAGGGTATTAAACAGCATATCCGAGTTCTGGTTTGACTATACCAGCGATGTCATCGGCAACCATGTCATAACAACCGATGTAAGCCAATACCCTGAAGGCTTTTCGCAGTTTAAGGAAGAACTCCAGGGAAGGTCCATGCTTGTCAAAAAGATTAAAATGGTTGAGGCAGAGTGTATTGTGAGGGGATACCTTGAGGGATCAGGACTTAAAGACTATAAAAATACCGGCTGCATATGCGGTATAAAGCTTCCTGAAGGTATGAAACAAGCCCAGAAGCTTCCTGAACCTATATTTACACCTTCAACAAAGGCACAGGAGGGACATGATGAAAATGTTTCCTTCGAAGAACTTGCCAATAAAATCGGTTCGGAAATGGCGGAAAAGCTCAGGGACGTAAGTATTGCACTTTATAATAAGGCAAGTAAGCACGCTGAAAGCAAGGGCCTTATCCTGGCAGATACAAAGTTCGAATTCGGTGTAATTGACGGCAAGCTGGTTGTAGCAGACGAAGTGTTCACTCCCGATTCGTCAAGATTCTGGGCAATGGATGATTATGAGCCCGGAAGACCGCAAAAGAGCTTTGACAAACAGTATTT
>JAEZNF010000037.1 GCA_023441845.1 Bacillota bacterium
CCCATCCCCCTGAAAACTATTGCATTTAGCACAATCAATTGTGGTAAATGCAATTAATTATTAAGTGCATTTCAAATAATTCATTTCCGGTTAATGGACTATTTTCAAAAGCACTTGAATACATAAATTATATAATAAATATTTTGCTGTAAATCAAATAATTTGTAAAAAATCTATGAACATAACAGCTCTTACCTTGTCAGTAATCCATCCTTCGCCTTGGCCACCAGCTTAATCGGAACAGTCACCGTCTTTCCGCCGGATAAATGCGTAACCTTTACGGTATCCCCCGGTTTTTTGGAATATATATAAGCTCTTAAGTCCATCATGGTATTTACATCCTTCCCGTCGACCTGCTTTATTACTCCGCCGATTTTAATCCCGTTTTTGCACGCAGGGCCATCGTTATCAACATTTGCAACATAAATTCCTTTGTCAATGCCTAAATTTCCGCTCAAATACGGTGCCACCTCTTTGTCAAAAGCCAAAACTCCCATGTAGGTTTCGTTAAAGCTGCCTTTATCCGCAAATTGTTTAATTATCGGAATAACTATATTAATGGGTATTGCAAATCCCATGCTCTCGGCACTGGTGACTTTTATGGTATTTATGCCGACAACCTCGCCTTTGGAGTTTATAAGAGGCCCGCCGCTGTTTCCCGGGTTTATGCTGGCATCGGTCTGGATCAGGTCTTCCATATAGTTGGAACCCTGATCAGTATCAATCTTGATTGTCCTGTTTAATGCGCTTATGATTCCCTGTGTAACGGTTCTTTGGAATTGCAGCCCCAGAGGATTACCGATTGCAATAGCCGGTTCTCCAACCTGAAGGGTATTTGCATCACCTAACGGGAGGGTCGGCAGGTTATTTTGATTTATTTTCACTATTGCCAGGTCTATTACAGGATCAGACCAGACAGTTGTTCCGTCTACGCTCCTGCCATCCGAAAGCGATACAATTATTCTCTTGTTTTTTCCTCCCGCTACATGGTTGTTGGTAATTATATACCCGTTTGATGTAGCTATAATGCCTGATCCAACGCCCCATTTTTCGGCTGTATCCGTGTCGAAAAGCGATCCGCCGTCAACCTTCAGCACTGATATGCCCACAACCGCCGACACTGAAGATTTGGCAACAGCTGCCGCCATCGGTGTTCCTGTATTGATTTCAGCAGCAATTTGCTGAGGCTTGGGAGCATTATTGCCCATATTTACCTGAGGTGTCTGAGTTCCCGGGGATTTTTTGTCCAAATACTTCGAAGTTATAAACACCGTTAAAAGAGCTACACCCAGCATGGATACAACTATTGCAACCAGTCCTCTGGCAAATCCGCTTCTATTTTTTTCTTCAGTCATACTAATCATCCTCATTCTTTTTTATTTTTATTATTTCAATAAAAATAAAAAAGAATGCAGAAACAGCCCATAAAGAAAAATCGCCAAATTCTGGCGATAACATTCTATTGAGGCTTTACTTCATCCACTAAATTCGATTTAATAATCTTCTTAACACTTTTCTCAAATTTAGGCCGCGGAATCATGACCTGATGCGAACATCCCAGGCATTTTATCCTGAAATCCGCGCCTGTCCTCATAACCTCCCACTGCTTACTGCCGCATGGGTGTTCCTTTTTCAGTTCTACAATATCTCCAACACAATATTTATCGGGCACCGGAATCTCCTCCATGTGAATCTTTCTCAATAACAATAACGCTTTTCCCAAACAGCTCTATTTTTGCTTTTGCAAACTCTTCCTTTATCAGCTTCCTGATCCTTCTCTCAACCTCCCAATGCTCATTGGGTAAAGTTTTTGCAGTTATCCTCAAACTCATACCTTCTTTTGTAAAACCTGTAATACCCATAACAGTCGGCGCCTCAACAATAGTTTCAAATTCCTTTGAAACCGCTTCACATATACTGCCGGCAATCTCAAAAGCCTTATTTATATCGGTATCATAGGATAGAGGTATGTCAACTATGGCAGTTTTATTTCCCCTTGAGTGGTTTGTGATTTTTTTAATTTCTCCGTTAGGTATGACATAAAGGTCACCGTTCATGTTTCTAACCCTTGTCACCCTGAGCTCCATATCCTCAACAGTCCCATTCATACCTTCAATAGTGACTACATCGCCAACACCAAACTGATCCTCAAATATAATGAAAAATCCTGATATAATATCTTTAATAAGGCTTTGCGCGCCGAAGCCTATCGCCAATCCTCCAACTCCTGCAGCAGCTATAACCGATTTGAGGTTAAAAATGTCTGTAAGTATTGTAATTGCTGCAATAGTATAAATAGCATACTTGTAAATGCTTCTGGTCAGTGTGGATATAGTGTCAATTCTTTTGTTGTTGATCCTGTATTTAAAGGATTTCTGCTTGTCAAATATTTTTCTTATAATAAAACTGCCTATTTTAACGGTAATTACAGATATAACAACTATAGCCAATATCTTAAATATAGTTGCTACCGGCGCATATAAATCCCCTAAAACACCATTAAGCCGCAATAATAAGTTTTTCAAACTCTACATTCCCCCAATAACACCCTTAGAAACTATAGCAAAATTTTAGCACATATAATTTTATTAATCCATATACTAAATTTATAAATTTAAAATTTAATATTAACGACAAAAAGAAAAAACACCTATTCCAGGTGCTAATTTATTAATGTTATAAACTTATAAATGATTCCTTTTTGGGGCAAGTCAATGAAACATTCTAAAATTTCGATTTCGTCAAACTCTTCGGCACCCTAGGTTGATAAAAGAAAAACCAACTTGCTGAACTCGATACTATTGCAGCTAAAAAAAATAGAACCGACGACACAACCAAACATACTCTCTGTTTCATAATATGACCCCCTAATGATTTATTTAATAGAAACAAACCTTTCAGCTTATTCTATTAGAGCTTTTATCAGAATTATAATCTACATCATTTTTAATGGACTGAAGAATGTTATTCACTTCTTCATATTTTTTTAAGTCCATTAACTTACACAAGTAGTCAATATTCTGAATAATTTCTTTATTGTCAAGCTTTCTTTTCTTCTCTTCCTCTTTTTGTATGCTTTGGCTCATTTTTAATGCACTTATGATAACAAGTACTGTAAATGTAATAATAACAAAGAAATTAAAAAACACCAATACCTTGTCCATGGTTGTCTTAAAGCTACCTATGTTAAAATAAAATATTTTACTGTTGTTTATAATGATTAATATAGCAAAAGTAGTCTGAAGTACTAAATAACGAATTTTATTAGAATATGACTCCCCTTTTCTTATTGGCTTGAAACTAAATATCTTGATATTCTTTCTATACATTATATAAGATACAATACTAACAGCAACAACTTCTATATATGTATAAGTGAGCCTAAGAAATAAGTTATTGGGTATATCCTTTATGTTTAACCCGGTAATAAAGTATCCTATTGATACTATAACAGTCTGCGTAATTATTACACCTATAGAAGCAAATGAAGACCCTATGATTGCTTCTATAAAATTAATTCGAAAAACAAGCAGTATTATTATTGCAAATGTAATCATTTGAAGTAATCCTGCTACGTCCGTATAAGGATACAAAAGTACATATATAGCGGCTAATGAAGCTCCTGAAAGTAAACCTGCAATTATTACATTGTAAAATTTTACACTGTCCTTTTTCCCGAGTATCACCCATGCAAATATAGCAATTACGAGCGCTTCCGGCATTGAAGATGCAAAAAACTCTATTAGTGTAAATTGCTTCATAAAATATCCTTTCCAAGAAATGTATAACCATACATTATCATATTTTTTAATAAATTTCAATAACAACAAGCAATTGGACACTAAAAATCAGAATTCGATTAACAACACTATTAAATTATAATTTAAAATGGTATAAATAAGATTAGAATCATTGCAATATAAAAAATAAGTTGTTTTCCGTTATTTATTGTTTCTCTTTATATTTTTACATTATCATAATGTAATTGCCAATACAATGAAAATAAGTATTTCGACTTCAAATCAACATTTTCGACATAAAATTTGTATCATCATGTCGCTAAATAACTTATTAGCTCAAAATATATTTTACTCCACCATACTGCAGCACCTGACGAATTCCTCAAAAAGACCCAAAAAGGAATCGTCTTTCCGCCACATAAGTTCCGGATGCCATTGAACGCCCACCGCAAAGATATGATTATTATATTCGATAGACTCAATGATCCCATCCTCGGATCTTGAGCTGACTTTAAAACCAGGAGCAACATCCTTTACAGCCTGATGATGAAAAGAATTGACACCAATGGAGTTCTTTCCGAATATTCCGTGTATTTTTGATCCTTCTTCAATGCTGATGGTATGGGTAGGATACCATTTAGGTGCAGTCTGGGAATGCTTAATAAGCTCCCTGTCCTTGATCTGAGAATGAATGTCCTGATAGAGAGTGCCGCCCATGGCCGCATTCATTATTTGTATTCCCCGGCATATGCCGAATAATGGCTTATTATGCTCTATCGCTTTTTTAATCAGATACATTTCCAAGAAATCGCGGTAGGGCGATATATCTTCATTGAACGGCAAATTCTTCTCACCGTAAAGTGATGCGTCAATGTCAGGACCTCCCGAAATCAAAAAGCCCTGGCACCTTTCAAGAATCTCATCCAGCTCTGCAGTATCCTGCGTTACAGGTATCAACATACCGATTCCGCCGGCTTTGCCAACCCCTTCGCAATAGCCGTCCTTTATATAGGTGATTTTTTTATCATAATCATACCACGGAGTAATACCGATTAAAGGCCTGAATATCTCCACTTCTATTCCCCCTTTATACATAGAGCGCTAATACATCATTTGGCTTAAATCCGCAGATTCTATTATATACTATGAAAAATACATATATTGTTAAGCATTAAATATCATATGCCAGTATAATTGCTTTTGCTATTTCCTTCATAGGTATTCCTTTATCCATGCTCTGTTTTTGTATCCTCTTGAACGCCTCTGCTTCAGACATATTCAAGTGCTTCATAAGAAGTCCTTTAGCCTTTTCCACTTCCTTGCGCGTATTTAATACATCTTTAAGCTCTTTAATCTCCTTTTCAAGCTTTTCTATCTTTCTCCTGTTTTTAACCATTATTTCAATTGTGTTTATAATATTTATTTTGCTTACCGGTTTTATAATGCAATGGAATCCGGGCTCGGACATCATGTCTCCGACAAAGTCCTTCTGGCTTGGATCACTTGCTATAAGTATTATATCACATGATTTTTCCTCCAGTATGATCCTGGAAACCTCATATCCGTTAATTATTGGCAAATCATATTCAAGTATGACAATATCAGGGTCATAAAGTTTTGTTTTTCTCAGACACTCCTGACCGTCTACTGCCTGGCCTGCCAAGATCAGACCATTTTCACTCAGAATTGCTTTTAACTTGTTAGCTGATATATCATTCATAGCTATCAATATTCTTGTAGACTCCACGTGAACACCCCTGTTTATTTCTTGTACAATCCTAAATATCATTTCCTATGTTAAAGATAAGTTCATTACACTATTTAACTGAATCCCCGGCTTTTTACAAAAGGCAGCCGAACTAAAGTTCAGCTGCCCCATTGCCGCAAAGAATATATCATATATTATTAAAATTATGCGAATTCCCGATATCAAAACTTGGTCAAATACTGGTCAAGCTCCCATTGTGTAACCCTGGTCCTGTAATCATTCCATTCTTCTCTTTTTGCTTCAATGTATTTACTGAATATGTGATCCCCCAATACTTCTCTGGCAAGTTTGCTCTTACTCATTTCGTCCAGAGCCTCTTTAAGGCTTCCCGGAAGAGAAGCAATGCCTTCCATTTTTCTTTGGTCCTCACTCATTTCGTAAATATTCTTGTCAATAGAAGCAGGAGGCTCTATCTTATTCTCAATTCCATCAAGACCGGCTGATAAAACAGCAGCCAGAGCAAGATAAGGATTACATGTCGGGTCCGGGCACCTTAACTCAACCCTTGTTGCCATTCCCCTTGCAGCAGGTATCCTGATTAACGGACTTCTATTCCTTGCCGACCATGCGATATATACCGGGGCTTCATATCCAGGTACAAGCCTTTTATAGGAATTAACAATAGGATTGGTAATTGCAACAATAGACCGCATGTGCTCCATGACGCCCCCGATAAACCAATACGCTTCTTTGCTGAGATGCTGCGGATCATTTTCATCAAAAAACGCATTTTTGCCGTCTTTGATAAGGGACATATTTGTATGCATGCCCGAACCGCTTGTTCCGAACAAGGGCTTCGGTATAAATGTTGCATGAAGCCCGTTCCTCTGTGCAACAGTTTTAACCACCAATTTAAAAGTCATTATATTATCTGCCGTAGTAAGGGCATCACTATATTTAAAGTCTATTTCATGCTGCCCTGGGGCAACCTCGTGGTGAGAGGCTTCTATTTCGAATCCTAGTTCCTCCAGTGCAAGGCACATGTCGCGTCTGGCGTTTTCACCCAGGTCAACCGGTCCAAGGTCAAAATAACCTGCGTTATCATGAGTAACGGTAGTAGGATTACCTTCGCTGTCAGTAAGGAAAAGGAAAAACTCACATTCCGGCCCGACATTAAACGTTTCAAAGCCCATTTTATTTGCTTTTTCCAAAGCCCTTTTCAAGGTGTTCCTCGGGTCACCGCTAAAAGGTGTCCCGTCGGGATTATAAACATCGCATATCAACCTTGCAACCTTTCCATTCTGGGGCCTCCATGGGAAAATAGCAAATGAATTTGTATCAGGCCTCAAATACATGTCGGATTCTTCTATCCTGACAAAGCCCTCAATTGAAGAACCGTCAAACATACATTCGTTGTCAAGAGCCTTCTCAAGCTGTTCAACAGTAATTGCCACATTTTTTAGCGTACCGAATATATCAGTAAACTGTAGGCGGACAAATTTAACATCCTGTTCCTTAGCAATCTTAAGAATATCTTCTTTCTTATAATCCGGCATACACATCACTCCTTAATAATTGATTAAATTTGATACTTCAACCGCAATAATATCCTGAAAATCAAAAAGCGTACTCAAATCAGGCATACAAGCCTTATTTGAGAACGCCATTGTTCTTAAAATAAATAAGATAAAGCTATTTAATTAAAAACATTATACCACAATAAAAGTATTATGCAATAAAAATTTGCAATTTATAATCCTAACTTATGACTCAGTTAAGGTAATCCCCGTCATTTATGCCGTAACCTTTTTTAGTGCTTCACTCTCACTGCTATAAATCTCAATAAACCTGTTTAACCTTGTAACCTCAAAAAGGTTCATTATTTCCGGCAAAAGGTTGCAAAGGACCATCCTGCCCTTCATTTCTTTAAATTTCTTGTAGGTATCTATAATAATACCAAGCCCAATACTATTCATATAAATTATGCCTTCCATATTGACAATTACTGCTTGCCCTTCACTCTCACTAACAAGGTTATCAAGGAGATCCTTAAACTCATTTTGTGTTGAAATTCTTACTTGTCCTATTAATTTAACTATTTTTATACCGTTTAGTTCCTTGACTTCGACTTTCATTTTATAAGCCCCCTCTAACGTTATTAAGCATCAGGTACAGATCCAACAATCTTTATACAAACACATTACAACAAACAACAAAATCCACTCTTATGTTGCTTTATCAAAACTTTAATTGTTTTATTTTCGGTTAATTCTAAAAATCATAAGTTGCTACATCAAGCAGAAATTTACATGAATCTAAAAATATTATAAATGAAAAGCATAGGTTTAAAAATATCACAAAGATATTATATATCAAATAGCATTTTTATTCAATAAATTTACGACACAACATGACACAACATTGTTTAAATAGATTTTATGTTTGCCTTGAAATAAATGGTTGCATTCCTGCGCGCATTGAGAATAAAGGAGTTTGGCCCCATGAAAAAATAATCCCACGCACCTGGTACGTGGGGATTATTTTTAATATTTGTATCAAATTGTTATTACTCACCGTAATTTTTACTTACTATTATTGCTTTTCGAACATATCTTTTCCAACACCGCATATCGGACATACCCAGTCAGCAGGTATATCCTCAAAAGATGTTCCCGGCGCAATGCCTCCGTCAGGATCTCCCACCTCAGGATCATATATGTATCCACATGCTGTACATACGTACTTATCCATTAATTATCACTCTCCCGGTTAATATTTGTAAATATATTCTACCCTAATTTCTAACCTCATAACAATATTTTTTTATTTTTTACTGCCTTTATTAAATATTATATATAAGCCTAATACTATCAAAGCTACGGCCAAAAAGCTCCTTAGCCTGAAATTAACAAAACTCCCAAGAGTAACCGAAAAGAACATCAAAGATATAAATCCCAATATAAATACAGGTATAAGAAGTCCTTTTCTTCTGCGGCCAAACGCGTATAACTCAGATAGTCCTACCGCCGGTGCCATTATATAGCCCGGCCACATTACGCTCCACATTCCGAATATGCTTGATATCTGAAGGACAAGTCCTATAGTCAATAAAATACCTCCAGGAACCAGTATCCCCATCGGTGATGCTCGAAAAAAAAATGCAAGATGCATCAATAATCCCGGCACTATCACAAAGAGAAGAGGCCAATACCGGGAAAAAATGTACCCTATACTTATTAAATTCATATTCACAGCGAAAAACAAAATTCCTATAATAATAAAAACTGTTCCGAAAAAAACATTTTTTCTGCCGTACATATATGTTAAGCCTCCCATGTAATATTTTTCTATATTATTTTATAACTTTTTAATTATCACATCAATACGCTTAAATTTATATATTATACGCATAATATTATATAAATTAAGATGATTGATATGTTTTTATAGAGGAATTTTAATTTATATGGCGAATTAGTAATAAAAGAGGTGTTTAAAATGCTTATTGATACCAATGTTACCATTGCGTATAAATGCTACTCATGTGGTACTTTTGATTTCTTTAATACTTCTCTTTTTAAGTTTCTGAATGAAAAAGAAAATATATTGACATGCCGCTGTAATAATTCAAGAATCACTATAGTAAGTGATAACGCAAGGAAGTTTAAGCTCTGCGCCCCATGTATGGGATGTGGCAGCGAACACACCTTTGTTATAAGCAAAAAAGACATTCTCTCCAAATGTGTTAATGTAATGTATTGCCCGGAAACAGGTATGCAGCAGTGTTTTATCGGAAAAGATGAGGATGTCCGTAAAAAAATCGATAGTCTTGAAAGAGAACTCGACGAAATTATTAATCTTTTAGGGTATGACAGTTATTTCAGCAATACACAGGTCATGTTTGATGCGCTGAATAAGATTCATGATATCGCAGAAATCGGAAACCTTTTTTGCGAATGCGGAAGTAAAGAAATTGAGCTTCTAATGCTGTCGGATAAAATACAGTTAAAATGTTCGAAATGTACCGGAAGTAAAATCATAAATGCTTCCTCAAATAATGATTTAAAAGATTTGCTTTTAAAGCAGCAGATTATACTGTCCAAATCTTCATCAAGCATAAACATTTCTGAAATCAAGCCGATATAGCAACCTCGCCTGTTACATTACTAATTTTTCACTCGGGTTATACACTATACAAATGTACATCAACTGTCTTAACATCTGCAATGCATCTTAAATTATGCCTTACAAACTTGAATATTTAAGGGAAATATTGCCCTTCTTAATTGACAAGGCCTTTTTTTGGTGCTATAATGTGAACAAAGTAGCATTCGAATATTCTCCCCAAATAGAAAATCTTCTTTGTGTGAAGGTTATTATTTATCTACTTGAATGAATTCCCAAATTATTGGTAATATATATACTATGTTTAAATAAGGTGGTGGACTATGGAGGACATTAATCTCGAGGGCAAGACGTTGGAAGACTTGCGCTACATTGCAAAAATGTTGGGCATAAAAAATGCTCTGAAGTACAAGAAAAGTGAGCTTATTGAAAAAATCTACGAATCAGGAAAAGACAAAAAGGACAGCGGTATAATTGTGACAGGCAAATCCGATGATGAATCCGCATCTCTTAATTCTGATAAAAGTAATAAGCGTGTTGCCGAAGAGACTCAAAAACAATCTGCAAATGAAAAAGATAACGCTGAAGCAGAAGAGGTTCCGGTTGTTTTAAGAAAATCAAGACGCGGAAGGCCATTAAAATCCGCTGCGGCTAAAAAGGACTTATCCCAACCGGATGTTTCCAAACCTGAAATCGAGCCCCCAAAAGCCGAGGACACGGTTGTAGAGGGAAAAAAAGAAGCGGTTAAAAAGCCTGCGCCTGCAAAATCAGAAGCTGCTAAAGATGTAGAAGCCAAAGCCGAGCTGACTAAGTCTGAGGAAACAAAAAAAGAACCGGCTAAAGCCGTTGATTCTGAAACTGAGTCAGTTAAACGTGAAGAAGTAAAAAGAGAACCGGCTAAAGTTACAGAAGCTAAAACAGAGGCGGTTAAGGCTGAGGAAACAAAAAAAGAACCGATTAAGGCTGCAGAAGCTAAAACAGAGACGGTTAAGGCTGAGGAAACAAAAAAAGAACCGGTTAAAGCTGCAGAAGCTAAAACAGCGTCGGTTAAGCCTGAGGAAATAAAAAAAGATCCTGCTAAAGCTGTAGAAGCTAAAACAGAACCTCCGAAAAGACAGTTCGTTAAAAGAGATGAATCTCCTGCTTCTACCCAAAGCACACAACCGAAAAACGAAAAAGAAGATGCTGAAAAGCCTGAATTCAAGCCACAGGCGAGGCCTACCGAACAAAGATACGAGGGCGCTCCACAGAACACCCAGCAAAGCACTCAGCAAAACAGCGGTTTTGAAAAAATCGAGAGCGATGACCCTGTTGAAGGTGTTTTGGAAGTTCTTCCGGACGGATATGGCTTCTTAAGAAGCGATAACTATCTTTCCGGAGCAAAGGACGTATATGTATCCCCTTCACAGATAAGGCGTTTCAGTCTTAAAACCGGTGATAAAATAAAGGGTAAAGGCAGAATACCGAAAGAGGGCGAAAAATTCCAGGCGTTGTTATATGTGCAGTCAGTAAACGGAGATCCTCCTGAAGTAGCATCAAAGAGAGTTGCTTTTGAATATCTCATTCCGATTTATCCGGAACAGAGAATTACATTGGAGACTTCGCCCAGAGAGCTTTCCACAAGACTTGTGGATTTAATCGCTCCAATCGGTAAGGGGCAGCGTGGGATGATCGTATCTCCTCCAAAGGCAGGTAAAACAATTCTTTTAAAAAAGATTGCCAATGCCATAACAACAAATTATCCGGACATAAATCTTATAGTTCTTTTAATAGATGAACGTCCCGAAGAAGTAACAGACATGCAGCGTTCCATTAACGGAGAAGTAATTTACTCAACCTTCGATGAAGTTCCCGAACACCACATTAAAGTGGCTGAAATGGTACTTGAGCGTGCACAGAGGTTGGTAGAGCAAAAAAAGGATGTCGTAATATTGTTAGACAGTATTA
>JAEZNF010000139.1 GCA_023441845.1 Bacillota bacterium
GTGTAGCTGTAGTAAAAGAAAATGATGAAGTTGACATAAAAGAATTCAGAAGACTTGAAACGGGTGAAAAAGTTGTCATAGGAAGATCGGAAGATGCAAGAGAAGGAATTTTCGTACATACTGAAGGTTTCACGCGCAAAGAGGCTGCAAAGGAATTGTTTGCATTCAGGACAAGCACATCACGGGAGTCGGCTTATTCAAAAGATTATGATAATTTATACAAGCTTTTAAAATATGAAAGGGATAATGGCTACATAGTTTGGGTTTTAGGA
The DNA here is from genome assembly GCA_023441845.1 of Bacillota bacterium. Taxonomy (GTDB): domain Bacteria; phylum Bacillota; class Clostridia; order Acetivibrionales; family DSM-2933; genus JAEZNF01. The sequence continues at coordinate 273 of JAEZNF010000139.1, forward strand.
CCGGCAGCCGTTTTTGATGCAAATTCACGGGATGCTATGGCTCATTTAATTCAAAAGGGATACGCTCATGTGGTTTTTGCCGGAAATGCGCTTGCAACACATGATCTCGAAGCGGCGATGAAAGGAACTGCCCTAGGGCAGGATGTTTATTCACAAGAGATAATGCCAATGGGACATTACAACCATATAGACGTTATAAACAAAGCCAGGGAAAAGGGTTCGATACGGAATTTAGTGGAAGAGGGAATTGTTAAGGACGGTGTAATGTATTCCTGTGTAAAAAATAATGTGCCGTTTGTATTGGCAGGTTCAATCAGGGATGATGGTCCTCTTCCGGATGTAATTTCGGATGTGTATGCCGCCCAGGACGCAATGAGAGCTCATATAAGAAAAGCTACAACGGTATTAGGCCTTGCAACTCAGCTGCATACTATTGCAACGGGTAACATGACGCCATCCTATCAGGTTGTCAAAGGGACTGTTCGACCTGTATACATTTATAGTGTGGATGTTTCGGAATTTGCGGTAAATAAACTCAAAGACAGGGGAACTCTCGGAGTTAATTCCATAGTTACCAACATTCAGGATTTTCTTGTGAATTTGCAGCGAAATTTAAATTAGATTTAAGTAACCGGGATAATACGTGTTTATTCCAACATGTTGGAATAATTTGTAAAGCCGGAAAAGAATAAGGTGAAATTAATGCCAATACAAACCTATATTTAGGCTAATGTGGAATCTATAAAAACAATTCCCGGCGTTTTGGAAGCAGGCCGAGAACTTGGCAAATGCAAAGGAAACGAGGATAAAAAATATTTTTGGATTCAGGAAGGCTCGGTAAAATCAATACTTACAAGTTTGACAGTAAATCACAATGGACAGTGAAGGCAAAATGCACCGTAAGTTCACTTATTATATTTACTCACAAGCATAGACCAATCTTTATCAGGATATGCATTGCTTAAAACGAGGAAAACAGAATTTTTCATATAATTTAATAGCCCTCCCATGCCATTTTCAATGAATTTTTTGCTGTTAATTTTTCTTACAACATCTTCATAGCTCCAGTTGAGTTTTTCTTCGATAAACCATTTTGCAGCAATTGCAGCAGTTTCATTATTCCAATACCGCTGCGGAGCATACTTAAGCTCCCATGGCTTTATTTTCCCGGGATATAAAGAATTTATGGCATTGAAAGAGCTAAAACAATATACTTTGTCCAGCATTCCGCCTAATCCGTGCTTTTTAAAAACTTCGTTTTTTAGATTTTTCTTGATATCTTCAATACTCCATTCAAGTTTATCTTCGATCAACCATCTAACTGCTTCTCTGGCATTATCTTCATTCCATTTGGCAGGTGATTTTTTCATTTCCCAATATTTGAATTTGCCTGGATATAATGTGTTAATGGCGTCATAGACACTACACTTAAATCTTCTGCTCAGTAACCCGGACAAACCGTATTTAACAAATGTACTTCTGGAAAGATTCTTTTTTATTTGTTCATCGTTCCAATTTAACTTTTCTTCAATCAACCATCTCATTGCATTAATTACATTTTCTTCATTCTTCCAGTATTTTGTTGGCACCTGTTGAAAATCCCAGGGTTTAAATTTTCCTGGATACACATATTCAATAACTGCATATGGACTTCCTTTAAATAAAGTCAACAACATACCTTGAAGTCTGTTATCAATAATAAACTGCTTGGAGAAATTTGCTCGAATATCTTCATCAGTCCAGTTATTTACCGATTCAATTAAAAATTTTACTATTTCTTTGGCACTATTAAAGCCGTCATCTCCTTCCCAAAAATAAGGAGGGAACTGCTTAATTTTACCTTTCAACAGCATTTTATAAATTTCTGTTGAGCTTCTTGTAAGTTTCATGTTTCTTGATGTTTCGATTATTTTTTTCATAAATAATTCCCACTTCTATTTGTTAAAGTTTTGTTTTTAGCTTCCGGGCATAATTATCTAATGACCTAAGTATTTTTTTATATTATAACATATTTTGAGCATAGTATTTACAACAAGATATTTTTAAAGCATTATGAACATTTGTAGGCGGTTTTTTATAAATCGATATTTGCAGGCCGGCCTGCCAATGAGCAAAATCAACGTGATTTTACCGGCATTATATTGTATCTCGCTGTTTCCGGATAGTATAATATTTAAAGTAAAATTATATTTCCATAAACAATACAAAGTCAAGAAAATTATCCTTAAAAGAGCTAAAGTAATAGAGTTTTTGGGATAAATTATATATAATGATAGAATCATGGGCATCATATGGGCCAAAAAGAAGTTAATGGTAAATTAATAAATCGGTTTGAAGAAATTATCGAGTAGTTACATGTTGAAAAGGGGGAAAAAGGTTGATAAAAACTAATTTATCGCTTGAAGGCATTCCTGCGATTCTATGGGGAGAGCCATCAGATAGGCTATTTATAGCTGTTCATGGTAATATGTCCAGCAAGGATGATGATGTAATTGTGATTTTAGCGGAAGAAGCAGTTGGTAAAGAGTATCAGGTACTCAGTTTTGATTTGCCTGAACATGGGGACCGTAAAGGTGATGCCAGAAAGTGTACAGTTCAAAACTGTGTTAGTGACCTTACTGCTGTTATTATGTATGCACAGACTATTTCAAAAAATATAAGCTTATTTGCCTGCAGTATGGGTGCATATTTCAGTTTGCTTGCTTATAAAGATGTGCCGCTCAAACAATGTCTATTTTTATCTCCTGTATTAAACATGGAGCTTATTATAAACAATATGATGTCATACTTTAATGTAAGCGAGGAAAGGCTTGAAACAGAAAAAGAAATAGAGACGCCTATAAGGCAAACTCTATATTGGGATTATTACTGTTATGTAAAATCACATCCTGTTGAAACATGGGACAAGCTTACAGTTATCCTCTATGGTTCAGATGACAACCTTACTGATATTAGTGTGGTTTCTGAATTTGTAAAACGTTACAATTGTACGATGAATGTGTTGAAACATGGAGAGCATTATTTCCATACTAACGAACAATTGCTCTATTTCAGGCAATGGTTAAGAGATAATATCCGTGCATTTTGAATAAACATCGAAAGTTATAAGGGGACTGAATGAATGAGTAAAAAAATCACAGAAATGTCCAATGAAGAGCTATGGAAGCTATTTCCCATAATTTTAAAAGAACATAACT
>JAEZNF010000150.1 GCA_023441845.1 Bacillota bacterium
ATTTTTCCCCAACTTAACTATACCCAAGACATTATCATCAATTTTAACTTTGTCTTTATTAGGTTCTTTAAAATAAAGAGCTCCGGATTTATTCTCAGCATTATAGTCAGCCAGTACAAAAAAGCTGTTATTGTTCCGATCCAGCATCAGGTCTGCAATTTCGCTTGCAACGCTTTTTGTCTCTTTTCCTTTTTCTTTTACATATAAATCATAAACTGCATCGGTTTTGCTTTTCGGTTTGACATAAGCAACAGTGCTGCCATCGTTTCCAACATCAATCAGATTGATTGTACCGCTATCAACCTTTTCTTTTTTGCCGCCATTTACCTGAATGGATAAATCCCATACATCTTCAGACTTATCCAGATTTTCAACATACGCTATGGTTTTTCCGTCATCACTGAACTTATAGGAATCAGCTGTGACGCCGCTGGCAATCTTTACAGCTTTATCGCCGTTATATAAATACAGATCTCCAAAATTCTTATCATAGTCAAAATCCTTAAGGAACATCGCCTGACTACCATCTTTGTTAACGGCGATATTCAGATATACACCCTGGGCAATTTTCTGAGTCTTCCCTCCCAGCTTGTAGATGCTTAAATCTGCTGAGAAATTATTTCCAGAAACTATATTGTCATAAAAATACAAAAGCTTTCCGTTCTTTCTCTGCCTTATGAGCATTGTGTAATTCTGATATTGAGTATCGGCGGCAATCCATTGAAGCATTGATTCGTCATTAAAAATCTTTCCGGAAATCTTTTCAGGTTTATTGCTGCCATTCTTGACGTAGAATCCATTATCTTTGATATATGTCAGAGGATGCTTATTGCTGATACCAAGCACAGTAGTTATTGTGTCATATCCACCGAAAAAGCCTATATAAACAGCTAATGCTATAATAACAAGCGCAGCCGCAGACAAAGCAGCAATAAGTCCTGTCCTTTTTTTTGCCGGCTGCAAATCAATTTGGTCCCCATTATTCGTTTCTTCATCGGCACCAAGCTCAGGATCGCCATTTACATTTTCACTGCCTGCTGAATCATCAGCGTTAAACTCGGCATCTCCTTCATCATTACCGGATTCACCAGAATGGTCACCTTCTTCAATAGTACCATCTTCAAGCTCTGTTGAAATATTGACATCCGATGCTTCACCATCGCCGGTAGCTTCAGGAGTACCAGACATATCAGCCGATTCATCATTTTCTTTCGCTAATTTTGCACCGCAAGATTGACAAAGAACATCACCGTCATTACCTACAGCACCACAGTCTTTACATTTCAATTTTATTCCCCCTTTATAGAATTAAGGCTTGTTCTTTTAGTATTCTCTTAAAGAAAAGAAATTATAGGACAAGTCCTGCAAACATGATTCAATTTTACTATATTACCAATTAAAAAGGAAGGAAAAGATTAATCTATTTAAAGATAAAACAACTTCTGGATCGAATTTCCAGGCACCTATAAATAAAAATCGGTTAACTCCATGGCATTATCCCGTTTTATTCAGAACATACTAATAACCATAAGTTAACCGATTATATTTTTATTACTATTAATTATTTATATTCCAAACTGCCTACGAAACCAATTTTGACAATATCTTGTTGCTTCTTTCAATAAACCTTGTCATGGCTTCTGGCTCAAGCTGCTTGTGGCTCATCATCGCCAGGTCGTAAATATGTTCGCATATCATTTTTACGTCTTCTTTTCTTTCCTGGTCTTCATTTATCTTGAGTACCTGCTGTATCAGATCATTCTTTTTATTCAAAACCAGGGTCTCCTCATTTCCAAACATGTTCCCCATGTCAAATCCGCCGAACCTGGAACTTAACTCCTTCATCCTTCTCGAGTGTTCCTCTAAAATGATAATACCCGGGACTGAAGCCGTTTTTAAGCCTTCAACCTTAACCTTAAGCTTATCATTACCTGTTGCTTCCTTGAAAAGCTTTTCCAGGCTTTCTTGTACTTCTTTATTTTCCGTTTCATCGCCTTCCATATCTTTGTCCTTCAGACTCTCGGATAAATCGGAATCAATTCTCTGGAATTTTACTCCGCTCTCCTTTGTTTCAAGGAAGCTTATGAAATGGCTGTCAATCATGGTAACCAGTAAGATAGCTTCCATATCATTGTCCTTAAACATTTTAATGTACTGTGCCTGCTGCTTCTCATCGCTTACATAAAATACGACGTTCTCATGCTTTTCCTTATTGCGCTCCAGGTAATCCTTCAAGGACAAATAATCCCCGCCCGTAGTCTTATAAATAACTATGTCCTTTACCCTGTCAAAGAATTTGGCTTCGCGGATACACCCGTACTTGACGAATGGGTTGATATCGTCCCAGTATTTATTATAATTTTCACGTTCATTCTCGTAAATGGATGTTAATTTGTCGGCAACCTTTTTAGTAATATGTGTAGAAATCTTGTTTACATAGCCGTCATTCTGCAAAAAGCTTCTGGACACATTAAGCGGCAGATCGGGGCAGTCAAGGGTTCCCTTAAGAAGCATCAAAAATTCCGGAATGACTTCTTTAATGTTATCTGCTACATATACCTGATTGTAGAACAGCTTTATCTGACCTTCCATTGTCTCAAATTCGTGCTTTAACTTGGGGAAGTACAAAATACCTTTCAAGTTGAACGGATAATCCATGTTCAGATGTATCCAGAAAAGCGGCTCGTTAAAATCATGGAATACCTTTCTATAAAAGTCCTTATACTCTTCATCGGTACAATCCTTCGGATTCTTAAGCCAGAGAGGATTTGTATCATTTAAAGGCTTCGGTTCTTCCTTTTTCTCTTCCTTATTATCACCGTCTTCAGCTGGTTTTTCCTCTTTACATGCATCTTCAAGGTAAAGCTCATATGGAAGGAAAGAAAAATACTTTTCCAGTACTTCTCTCGTTTTAAAGGCATCCAGGTACTCAAGGCTGTCTTCAGACATGAATAAAGTAACTGTCGTGCCTCGTTCGTCGCGGTCGGACGCATCCATTTCATATTCAATACCGCCCGTACTTACCCACTTAACAGACTTTGCATCATTCTGATACGACAGTGTATCAATCTCAACCTTATCGGACACCATGAAAGCCGAATAGAAGCCAAGGCCGAAATGCCCTATAATCTGGCCTTCATCAGCCTTATCCTTGTATTTTTCCAAAAAATCCTTTGCTCCCGAAAAAGCAATTTGATTGATATATTTTTTTACTTCTTCTTCGGTCATACCGATACCGTTATCAATTATCTTTATGGTTTTCTCGTCTTTATTCACTACAACCTTTATTTTGTAGACAGTATCGCTGTCCACCTCAGCTTCACCTATGGCAGCCAGTTTTTTGAGCTTGCTGATGGCATCTGATGAGTTGGATACCAATTCACGGATAAATATGTCTTTTTCAGAGTACAGCCACTTTTTTATTATTGGGAAAATATTCTCGGCATTAATTGAAATATTGCCGTTTTCATGAGTCATTCCATAACCCTCCTTAAGCCAATTTACTTATATTTTATATAATTACATTCGAAAAAACTTTTGTCAAGTAAAATTTAGCACTCTCTTAAGTCGAGTGCTAACAATTATGCAAAAAATACTGCTGTTTTTTTAAATTTCTCAAAAATTTAGCATTAAACTTCTGCTTTTAAAGATTTTTGAACTATAAATTTTTTAAACAAACCCTTGTAGGTCAGTATGCATATAAGAATAAACACACACACCAGAACAATTGAACCTCCCGGCCTGAAGTCGGCATAATAGGAAATTACAAGTCCCGATATTACAGAAAACAGGGCAAAGCCGATGGAGTATAAAAGCGTCTGCTTGTAGCTTTTCGATACCTGCATTGCACATGCCACAGGAAGCACCATCAGAGATGATATGGTCAATGTACCTACCGTTCTTGCCGAAATTGAAATTGTTATGGCTGTCAGAATTGTAAATATAAAATTTATTATACCGACCGGAATACCCGAAAGCCTTGCCGACTCCTCATCGAATGTTATATAAAAGAGTTCTTTATAAAGAAGAATCACCGTTGAAATAACAACAAAGCTTAGAGAAACCACCATCATAATTTCAAAATTTCCTATAAGGACAATACTTCCGAACAAAAAGCTGTTAAGATCCATGCTGCTTTTTATGAACCGTGAAAGTATACCTGCCAGACCCACCC
>JAEZNF010000495.1 GCA_023441845.1 Bacillota bacterium
GTGTTTATGATGCAGTTATTCCCTATTCCGGCACCTGAGTTGATAACCGCATTGGCCAGCACCGCATTACCGCAGCCCATTTGGGATCGGCCGGATATAACGCTTGTGCCGTGAATAACATTTATCAGTTCGTAGCCCAATGTGACTGCCATATTATATGCGTTCAGCCGGGGTGCAAAGTCAGTTACGGCTCCTATAGAGATAAACGCTTTTTTCAGCCCGGACCGGTAAAGGCTTTCAAGTATATTATCGGTGCCTATAACGGGAACTTCTGCAACTGTACCGCCTGTTTTTGATTTGTCTATATCGGTAACGCCTATTATGTTGTAATGGTTTTGAAACAGCCTGATGGTATCAATTATAACAAGGGCATGTCCTCCTGCCCCCACCAGCAACAGGTCTTTTGTATTGTCGTATCGTCTGTCGGCCATTAAAAGCTCCCTTTCGTGCTGTTTTAAACGTTATAAATATCTGTTTTATAGTATTTACGGTTATCTTTTATCCATTCTATGGTTTCTTTTAATCCTTCATCTAGCGTATAGGATGGTTTCCAGCCTAATAGACTGACTGCTTTTGTATTATTGCACCAAAGCCTGTCAACTTCGCTATTACGGGGCCTTAGCCTTTCGTCATCACATTCGATTGAGGCTTGTTTGCCCGTTAATAATAATATCTTTTTGACCAGGTCTCCAATTGAGATCTCATTGTTTGAGCCGATATTTACGGTTTCGCCTACACTCTCATCGACCTGTGCAATTCTGATAAAGCCGTTTACGGTATCTTTTACATAGGTAAAATCCCTGGTAGGTGACAATGCTCCAAGCCTTATACTGTCTGCGTCCGAAAGCACCTGGGAAATAACCGCAGGAATCACCGCCCTTGCCGACTGTCTAGGTCCGTAAGTATTAAAAGGCCTTATAGTTGCTGCCGGAAGGTTGAAAGACCTTATAAAGCTTTCAACTATTTTATCCGCGCCTATTTTGCTGGCGGAATAGGGTGATTGGCCTTGCAGTGGGTGGTTTTCGTCAATCGGGACATATTTGGCGGAGCCGTATACCTCGCTGGTTGACGTGTGTACAACCTTTTTGACACCGTAATCAAGGCACGCCTGCATCACGTTCAATGTGCCTTCGACATTTGTACGGACATAAGCAGCAGGAGACTGGTATGAATAAGGAATGGCAATAAGCGCCGCCAGATGAAATACTATTTCCTGTGTGTTTACAGCCTTCTTAATATTATCATACTCTCTTATGTCGCCTGTATATACTTTAATCTCTTTTTTAATATCTGAAACAAGGGTATCCAACCACCCCCAGGAGTTAAAAGAGTTGTATTGGACCAGCGCCGTAACTTCAGCACCCAGTTCTACCAACTTCCCGGTCAGATGGCTCCCTATGAATCCTTCGCTTCCTGTTACCAATATCTTTTTCCCCGATATATTCAAAACAAATCAGTCCTTCTTAAAGTATATTGTCAGTATATATTACTCTTCAAACTACCTGTATTCATACGCTCTTTTATAATTGCCCCTTAACGCATTACCTTCTTCAAAAACAAACCCGTAATCCATGTTGGCCTTGTTATATTCTTCAATCTGACCTATATCTATCCAGTAATCGTTAATATCATATCCTCCCACCATTGCCCCCTTTTGTATACACTTTTCCACAAGAGTGGTAATATCAAAATGCTCATCCTCAGGTATAAGACCGATAATCTTCGGATCAAGGCAGTAAACCCCGGCATTGATGGTACAGCTGACAACAGGTTTTTCAACCAGCCCGGTAATACAGTCCCCCTGCGTTTCCATAACTCCATAGGGAATCTGATATTCATATTTCCTTAAGCCCATTGTGATATCAAATTCATTTTCAGCATGGTAATTGAGCATGTCCTCAAAATTAATTCTGGTCAATAAATCGCCGTTCATTACATAAAAAGGCTTATCCAGGTAAGGCTCTGCATGCCTTATACAGCCTGCCGTTCCCAGCCGTTTTGTCTCTCTGATATATTTTATATTCACACCGTAATTGCTCCCGTCTCCGAAATAACCCTCAACAATATCTGCCAGGTAGCTGATGGAAATTATGAAATTTTTAAAGCCCTGACTCTTAAACTGATTGATTATGATTTCAAGTATGGGTTTGTCCCCCACCTTCAGCATTGGTTTGGGCATCGCATTAGTGAGGGGCTTTAGCCTGCTTCCTGTACCGCCGGCCATCAATACCACGTAATTATCCCTGTAATCGTCAGTTATAATATCCCTTAAAAGTACAATGTCTATAACCCGTTTATTATCATCAACCAGAGGAATTTGTTTGAAACAGTACTTTTTCATGGTATTTACAATATCCTCAAATGGCTTGGAGTAATGCAGTGCAGTAAAATTTCGGTTCATTATTTTACCGATTTTATCGCTGCTTTCCATGCTGTTCAGAATAGATCTCCTGATATCCCCGTCTGTAACAAGCCCCAAAAGCTTTTTCCCTTCATCTATGACAAGTATGGTTTCAAGAGAAGAGCTGTCCATCAGTTTCATGGCTTCCCGGATAGTCGTATCCGGCAAAACCTGAATGGTTTTAACCCCTTCTCTGTGGAAACCGCCGATTTTCTTTATGCCCGGTATTTTTCCGGTATTGCTGCATTCTGTAGTTCTTCTTTGATGCGGATTTATTGAGATAATATCCATTAAAAATCCACCCCGTTTTCATAAATCACCTTATACTTAAAATATCGGCATTTCTTATATGGTCTTTAAAGTATTACCCGGCAATACAAAACACAAATACAGATTACAGTTAAACGTTTAATTTTCAATTTATTTTAAAGTCATAAAACTTCTTCTTAAGGAGCGTTGAACCATCCCGAAAATTGATGGATTTTAGTATATTAATTATTCTGTCTGCCGTATTACCGTCACCGTAGGGATTCTCCAGTCCGGAAATTGACTTTTTAAAGCCAACAGACAGCGCTTTACCGATAGATTTCAGAATTTCCTCTTTTGAGCAGCCGCAGTCAATAACATTCGGAGGTTTGAATCTCCCGCCCTGCCTGTCGCCTACGTTTACAACCGGCAGTTTGAAGGACGCGCTTTCAATAATACCGCTTGAGGAATTACCTATCATCAGCCCCGCATACTTCATAGCACTTAAATAAGCAATCTGCCCCATGTTCTTAACAAGTTTGAATTTGGAAGGATGTTCATTGACATATTTAATAATTTCATCATATATTTTTAATCCGCCGACATCGGCATTGGGCATTGTAACCAGTGTAACAAGCCTGGTTTCAAGCAATGCATTCAGAATTTCCCTCACCTGGTTTGATGAGGAAGCGTATTCATCCAATGTGGGGGGATGGTATGTCATTAGTGCAACATTATTGTTAAAATCAAGTCCTGTATATTCATTCAGTTCATCAGGGTGCATTGATTCAATGTCTTTTATATTGTCCAGGCCTAAAGCTCCCACAGTAAAAACTCTTTTTGGGTCTTCACCCATCTGGATTATCCTTGCTGCATACTGCTCTATGGACGGAAAGTGAATGGCCGCCATTTTGGTTACGGAATGCCTTACAGCTTCGTCCGTACTTCCAATGGTTGTTTCCCCGCCGTGAATATGGGCTATAGGTACTTTATGGATAACAGAAGCCATACATACCGGCCACAGTTCATACCTGTCCCCTAATACAATTATCAAATCAGGTTTTTTTTGCGACAGCAACCTGGAAGCCCCTGTTAATCCCGATGCAATAGAGTTACATATACCTATCTCTGTATCACTTCCGAAGTATGTGTCAATTTCGCTGTATTCACAACAGCTTTGTTCTTTCACTATATCTGAAGTAAGGCCGTGCAAAGGTGAAAGATGGCTTCCTGTGGCTATAATGCCTGTATGGAAAAAATCATCCTCCGACATTTTCTTTATTAAAGGGTACAATAGACCATAATCCGCACGTGAAGTTGTCACTACAGCAGTTTTAAGCTTATTCATCTGCCTGAAATAACCTCCATCTTGAATAAGTTACCCTTACATTATGCATTTTAAACGACCTGCGAAAACCTTTAAGACATTTTGTTAGACTGCAATAC
>JAEZNF010000501.1 GCA_023441845.1 Bacillota bacterium
CACTTACTGCATACCTCAGGGGAATAATAAACCTTTTTCCGTCTTGCTCAAATCCATTCAGAACCTTTTCGTTATAATCAGCCATTTTAAAGTCTTTATCTTTTCTTATAAGTTCATTCAGGTCATATAAAACGCCATTTGATATTAGTTTGTTAATGGACTCAAAATACTGAGGACTGATAAAGATAACGTCCGGGCCTTCTCCTGATAGAATATCCACAGTAATTTTATTCTTATATTCTTCATTTTCCGAAAAGTATTTATCTTCGACATTGATATCCTTGTATTTTTCCTTGAATATGTTTAACGCATTTGAGATTTCCTCGTTATAACGTGTGTAGTATATTTTTATGGTGTCATTCCCCTTTTTATTAACCGCATCAGAATTCTTATCCTTATTTGAATCACATGCAGAAATACTTGTCAAAAACAAAACAGCTAAAAGTAACATTGATAGTCTTTTTATAAACATTACAGCATTCCTCCCATAAAAATATCCAACTCCTTTTAAAATATATCACAATAGAAGTAATATGATTAGTGACCATGGTAATTGATTAAGTAACTATCAAAAAAAACACATAAAAAAGAGCCTTCTGTCACCATCTTTAAAGTGTCATACAGCCCTTTAAATCCATCTTAAATATGAATAATTTCGCACTTTTCACTCTTATAGCCTTCTATTGTTTAAAATCCTCAATCAACCTTAACGGACACACTATATTTTTAAATTTATATTTATAGTTAATCGCACTATTCACAATTTCCATAGTATCACTATTCTTAACAGCTCTTTCGACAAATTCTTCAGGCGTAACGGAAGGTTTTAACTGGCACGCCATGGCATATAGCCCCGCTGCATAAGGTAGCTGTAAATTCCAATCGTTGACAGAGTAAAAAGCAAAGTCTTTTTTGCCTGTAGGGCTTGCGGTACAACGAGAATCCGAAGGCAAAAACAATGTATTTGAAGATGGCAAATACCTTCCGAATAAATAAAAACTATTTGCCCACGATTTCCCCGGTAAATAGGCCGACAGTGTGTCAGGGTCAGATAAAGCATCCCTTCCAAGGCCTTTAAAGTACACTTCGTTTCTGTAAAGCTTGTGGGAAATTGTAGATACAATAAAAACGCCCTTATCTATGGCCTTTTCCATTGAAACCAATATTTTCGAATAATTCTTATCATCCGCCGTAATCTCCTCCTGGATGCACAAAACCCTTATCTTATTATCTTTAGGAAGCTTTTCATTGAATTCCAAAATCCAGTCTATGGCAGTTGGTACCTGCGAACCAATTTCATAGGCCTTATTGCCTTCCTCGGCGGCAGAACTGCTTTCATCATTGCTAACAGGCTTTATTGCCACATAATACAGATCCACTCCCGGCGAAACACCAGTACTTTTTCCCGCCAGTACTGAAGCTGCCGCCGTACCCTCCACCGATGCGCTCCCGCTGGTAAAATTAAGCTCCTTGTACAATTTCAATTGTTTCTTATATTCTACATGGTCAACCAGTATGGGTCCTCCTATTATTGCTACACCCACGTCACTGCCGTCTATACCGCCATTATGCAGCTTATTTATTCCCAATCCGGGATTTTTACCATACTTTATGATCTTTTTGGGATCAAACCCTTTTGGGAGGACATATGGCCATTTAGTCCTGTTATCAAAATCCGACACCAGAAGGCTGCTGATTTTATCCTTCAAATCAAGCCCCGTCAGGTCATAACTTCTAAGGTCAACCTGAAAAGTCCCCGGTGAATAACCATTATTCTCCGGAAACGTTGACAGCTTGCCCCTGTTAAGATTCAGAATCTTAGGACGTGTATATATATTAACACTGCGGTCTTTTTCACTGCTGTTGTCATTAAATATTGAGCATCCCACGGTACTTACCGCTACCGACAATACCACAAAAACAAGCAATAATCTTTTTAACATCAAAACCTCCACAAGAATACATTTTACATGTGCAACCACTTTTAAGGCATCTTCCAGCTTCATGCATCCTGTTTCTTTAAAATCTCCTTGAGATATACCACAGCCTTTGTCCTGTCACTTATACCGATTTTACTGTATATGGTACTTATGTAATTTTTGGCAGTACCTTCCGTTAAGTGCAGTGAAGCTGCAATTTGCCTATTATTAAGTCCTTTAATCAAAAGACCTATAATCTCTTTCTCACGTTCCGAAAATGTTTGATTAGTGTCGTCAAAACCTGCCTTTGAATCCTTAAGATGCACCAGCCTTGAAGCAATTTTTGCAGCTATCTGCGCAGGCATCATAAGCCCACCTTTTACACTGTCATGCACGGCATCAATCAGCTTGTCTCCCGGTATATCCTTTAAAATATACCCCCTAGCTCCATTGTAAAGTGCCTGTATTATGTATTCTTCATCATCAAAAGTCGTAAGTATTATAACAACGGTATCTGGAAAATCCTTTTTTATAAGCCTTGTGCTCTCAACCCCATCCATTACAGGCATTCTGATATCCATAAGCACTACATCCGGCCTTACACTCCCTACCAATTCATAAGCCTCAAGGCCATTTTCGGCCACACCTGCAACTTCTATATCATCTTCCAGATCCAATATGGTTTTAAGTCCGTCACGCATCAATGTCTGATCATCAGCTACCAGAACCTTAATTTTTTTCACACGTATCCCCCTTTTCCAAAGGTATTTCTATTTTAAGGCAGCAGCCCCCGCCATATTGAGAGCATATGCCAAGAGTTCCGCCCGATTCCTCCACCCGTTCCTTCATTGTCGTTAAGCCATACCCGAAGCTTATACTGCTGAAGCCCTTGCCGTTATCTTTTAATATAAAAACAATCCTGTTTTCGATACAGTTTATGGAACACTCAAATTCCGTGCTCTGTCCGTGCCGTATTCCGTTGGTAAGTCCCTCCTGGAGGGCTTTATACAGAATCTTTCCTATCTCGTCCGTTAATTGCGGCAGCGGAGAAAACAAGCACTTTACCGAAACGCCTGTGTGTGTTTCCGTCTCCCTGACCAGCAGATAAAGGGAAGGAATGATGCTTAATATATCATTTCCGGCCTTAAGTGTGCGCACCGAATTTCTTATATTGTTAAGGCCCTTTCTGACCTGCTCCTGGGCCAAATCAAACTTTTCCAGGGCATTATCATGGTTTTTCTTGGTCAAAAGGCGTTTCCCGGCTTCTATCTCAATCAGGACAGTAGTAAGTGTGTGGCCTACCGTGTCATGTATTTCACTTGCAATCCTGTTCCTTTCTCTTAAAGCAGTCACCTCTTCAAGGGCGCCCATGGTTTCGAGGTACTTTTTATTTATTTCCTCCAGTTGCATAGTCTTCAATTCCAGTTCTTCCGCAGTCTTTTTCAAAGTTTGCTTTGACTTAATCTGATAAACCGTTATATAAATAGCCCCAAATATAAAGATAAAATAGAAAGACTTATTGACATAAATAGGCAGTAAATACTGCAGGTCGAAATAGTTATGCTTGATATACCTTGAGTATTCGATAGAGATGTACGACAGGTAGCTTAACACAGCAATTATAACCCCGAAACCGGAGAAACACATTACTGTCACATCAACCGCTATTACAAAAAAAAGTATGTATGAAATATTGTACAGATCAAAAAAAACAATGAGAGATACACAAACAAGGTCAAACAGGAAGGACACGCTTAAAATATACCTGTTTTTAAACAAATGGGTATTTATGCGCCTTGTAAGAAAAGAAACGGTCAGAGCCATAGCCAATACCAAAACCATCCATCTGTTATCCGAATTATTAATGATAACTGAAAGTGATGTGGCCGTTAAGGATAAAAATATAAGTATATTAAATTTTAAGCCGGTTTTCCTGTCCATATATAGTTTCCCTAAAATTATTACGGTTAAATAGATTTTACCATAAGGATAAACAACTTTGAAACAGAATTTTTTCGCTTATAATAAGTTAAATCTTTTTATCACAAGCCTGTACCGTTTAAGCTCCAATGCCCGGAATATATTTTGTTGCCTCGTATTTAAATCTATCACAAAATAAGTCATATGATAAATGACTTCAGTCATATTTAAGTCATAAAAAAACGCCTTAACGGCGTTTTTTTATCTTTTCAAACAATTGAAATGGATACTTTTTTCATTTCATCACAGGTGACAAAGCGTTTCTTACCGTCCAATTGAGTTATAAGAACAACTTTACCGTCCCACAAATCAACCACATGCTTTAATGTTTCATATGCATAGTTGAGTTCCAGTTCCCTTCCGTCATACATGTGCTCCAATACAAGAGTATTGTCCTTTTGCACCCACTCAAGAACAGCTATTACAGGAATACCACCCATACCCACAGACGATGCCAGACTGTCCCTGATTTTTTTCCAGCCCTCCTCATCGGCTACCTCGGATATAATATAGTCATTCCCGCTCTTAACGTACTCGAACAGGTTCATTTCAATACACAGTTCCTCATTAAGGTATCTTCTTATAAAGGACTGGTCCCTTTCAACTTCCCGGACATCAAAAATGGCTTTCGGGTTGTCGGGGTACTTGTTCTTCAGGTATTCAAATATCTTAAAGCCCACATAATACGGATTGATCTGGCCCATATGAGGCCTTATGACCTGATTATGCCTCTTTAGAAACTCAAAATGGAGGCCCTGCGGCAAATTCAGCTTGTTTAGTATGGTGTAGTGCCAAAAGCTGGCCCAGCCCTCGTTCATGATTTTAGTCTCAATCTGAGGTATGAAGTACGAACTTTCCGTCCTTACAATGTCAATAATATCCTTTTCCCAACTGTTAAGCCTTCCGTATTTTGCAATAAACTTAAGCAGATCTTCCTCAGGCTCCAAAGGTATTTTTTTAAAATCAGGCAGCTCTTCACTTTCGGTCCTTTTTTCAAGAAGCGGATAATCGCTTTTAGGCTTTTGAACCCTTTCCAAAAGCGCCTTTCTTTTCTCTTCCTCCGAAACCGTCTTTTCCCCGATGACCCTGGAGCATTGGAATTTCAGGGCATGAGCAGCATTCAGAATTTTTTCAACCTTTGTATAACCTATGCCGGGATCGGCAATATATTCCCTTATCCTGTCGGCGTGATTTTTAAACATTTCAATGGTATAATCAGCCCTTGTTCCGTATTTAAACAACCTGTTGTTTTTAAAAAAGTCATTATGCCCGTATACATGAGCTATTGTGAGAATCTGCAAAAGCAGCGTATTGTCTTTCATCAGGTAAGCAATGCAAGGGTCCGAGTTTATAACCATTTCATAAGGTAAACCTGAAAGATTATACTTATGGAGGGTCTTAGTCTTCTCATATGCCTTGCCGAAACTCCAGTGAGGATAATGGGAGGGCATACCGATATATGTCTCGTAACCAATCATATCCTCGTAGCTGCATATTTCAAATTCCTGCTCATAATAATCAAGGCCCTCCGAACGGGCAATGCCTTCAATTATCTCATTCCACTGTTCAAGCTCTTTCATTGTATAATCAGCCATATCAATCCCCCCAACCGGTTGGCGAATGCAAATCAAACACTATATTTCGCCCTCTTTATCAAGAAGCTTTTTTAGCCCGGGCAGTACATCCTCTTTTTTGGCCATGGTCACAATTGCAAAATTTTTGCTGCGCACACCCTTTTGAAACTCGGATTTTATAGTGCTTCCCGACGAATAATAACCCGGAACAATTTCCCCATAGCCGAAAAGATTACAGACCTCGCACAACCTATTGGCAGACTCAATAGCCTTATCGTTGTCCTCAGACCAATTATCGCCGTCACTGCAGTGAAAAGCATATATATTCCAGCTTGCAGGATTGTATCTCTGTTCTATAATCTCCAATGCCTTTTCATACCCGCTGCTTATATATGTTCCTCCCGATTCGCCCTTATGGAAAAACTCGTTCTCGTTTACTTCCTTTGCAGTAGTAGTATGGGCAACAAATGCAACTTCAACGTTTGCATACTTCAGCCGTATGAATTGATACAGGAGAAAATAAAAGCTTCTGGCCATATACTTTTTTGTCTGGTCCATTGAGCCGGAGACGTCCATAATGCATATGACAACTGCGTTAAAGTCCTTCTTGCGGTCTTCTCTTACCCTTCGGTATCTCAGGTCATCCTCCATAAAGGGAAACCTTCTCTTGGAGGAAGTATCGAAATTACTGTCCTCATCACCGATGATTTCATTTTCAGTATTCCTCTCGATATAAAGATCGGAATCGAAGGTATCATCTTCCATTTCCCTCATATTGCGGGCATATCCCTGCTTCCTTTTTATTTTTTCAACGACCGACCTTTTTTTGGCAAGCCTCGGCGGAATACCCTTCCGTTGAAACCCGACCCTCTTGAAGCTTCGTATCGACTCCAGCTCGGCAAGCTTTTTCTTATCGATGTCAGGTAGGTTCAGGTCTTCGAACAGATATTTAATCAGCTCGTCTATGGTAACCTCTGTTTCGTAAATATCTTCACCTTCCTGGTTACCGGCCTTACCTTTACCGTCGCCCTTTCCGCCCATTTTATCCTCGCCGACCTTGTCGCCCCTCTTTTCGCTTCCGTCGCCCGAGCCCGTACCGGGAACATTTTTCCCATAAATGAATTGGTATTCCTTAATGCTCTTTATGGGTATCTTTATTTTCTTGTCCCTGTTTTGGCCTATTATGCTCTCTTCGGCAATAATACTGCCTATATTCTTTTTAATTGATTCTTCAACTAACTCCCTATGCCTCCGTCTGTCCTCCGCGGAACGGTCTTTGCCCGTACCGCCAAACTCCTTAAAAATAGCCATAGCCATCACCTCAATAGCCTGAGCATTTAGTTATCAATCTTTCCAAAGGTTATTTGCCGCATATTTGAGAATCACATTGCAGCAGGAATCGCAATAACCGTTATTTTTCATTTCTTCAACCATTGCGTTATATTTTTCGTTTTGTTCCTTGTCCCTGACCTTTGCCAGTGTCACAACCCTGCTCAATTCCCTTACCGATGCCGTCAATTTCTTTTCAATGGCTTCTTTAAGCGGTTCATAACTGTTGTAATCAAGTTTTCCGCCATTTCTTAAGACAAAGAACATATATGCCGTTACATCCGCCCTGAATCCTTTGGCTGCAGAGTCGGGTATTCCGATTTGCTCTTCTATGGATCTCAGGAATTTTTCATCCGGCTCCAACTCCTCGCCCGTGTTACGGTCTTTTATTTTTGTCTTGTTAACAAACGCCTCTGAATGGTCCAGATAATTGTTAAACAAACTTTCTGCCTGCTCTCTGTACCCTATAATAAAGGCTTTTGTAATTTCCTTTTCAAGAATCTTATTATATTCCTTCCTGATAGTATCCTGTATGAATGCCAGATAGCGGGACTTCTCGTCCTCAGCTATTGCCAGCTCCTTAACCGATTTTATAAGCGTCTCCATGACAGAAATAGGGTTTATACAGTCGTGCTCCGACTCTGAAAGAGTTGTGTCCAGGGCTTTCATTATGAATCTGGTGGAAATACCCGACATGCCTTCTCTCTGGACCTCTTCCCTTAGTTCCAAAATGTCTATCTTTCTTGCCATTCCCTTTTCAACTATTTCTTCGCCGTTATAAATCTTGAGCTTGGTCATAGGGTCAACCTTTGCAGACGGAACAAGCCTTGTCAGTATTGCAAACATGGAAGCTATCTCAATTGTATGCGGAGCAATATGAGCTTTAAACTTGCTCTTCTTCAAAATCTTTTCGTATATCTTTATTTCTTCATTCAATTCGAGGCAGTACGGTATCTCGATCTTTACTATTCTGTCGAGTATGGCCTCATTGGTATGATCAGACTTGAATTTGTTCCATTCGGCTTCATTTGAATGTGCAAGTATAATACAGTCAAAGTAAATCATTGATCCTTTGCCGGGTGAAGGAATGGATTTTTCCTGTGTAGCCGTTATCATTGTATGAAGGTATTCGGTCTCATTCTTAAAAACTTCTATGAACTCGACAATACCCCTGTTACCTACATTAAAGGCGCCGTTTAAAGACAATACCCTTGGGTCATCCTCAGGATACATGTCTATTTTCGAGATATCCACAGATCCTATAAGAACCGAAGTATCCTGATTGTTAGGGTCTACAGGAGGGACAACGCCTACTCCCTTTCTTGATCTTATGGAAAATCCCAGTGTCTCAACCGGAAACTTTTCATATTCGCCCTTAAACTCATTTTTCAGCCTGTAACGGCATATAGGGCATAAATCCCCCTCTATCCTCACATTTAAAATTTCCTCAAACTGCTTCCTTAAATGCTTTGGAATCAGGTGAAGCGGTTCCTCCCTTATCGGGCACCCTTTTAATGCATATATTTCCGTGCTGGTCTCCAAAGCTCTCTTCAATGCTTCCATCAAAGAAGACTTTCCCGACCCGACAGGCCCTACAAGGTATAACACCTGCCTGGATTCTTCTCCCTCCATTGCAGCCGAATGGAAATACCTGACCAGCTTCATTATGGTTTTGTCTATCCCAAAAAAGTCATCTTCAAAGAACTTATACTTTTTTATGATGTCATTACCATATATCCTTCTGAGCCTGGGATTTTCATCGGTTTTAATCACTTCCACTCCGGGAGCGGTTATCAGGTTATACATCCTTTGATGCGCCAATATCGCAGCATCCGGATTCCCCTTCAAAATTTCCAAATAGTCAAGAAGAGTACCTTCAAAGTGCCCGTTTTTCCTCTCCTCCCTATCCCTGCGAATAATACTTGAAATATCGGCCTTTGCCATATTTATTGCCCCCTTTTTTTCATAAGAATAGACTTTTACCGTATTAAAAAAATTACCAGAAGACTATCAAACCTTTTAATTATTTATATGCGAGCAATCCGGTGATTTATTGTAAAACTATTCACTACAAAATATTCAGTCGAAAAGCTGTATTACATAATATTATAAAATCATCTATATATTTCCTGGTATAGCTAAATAATTTTTTTGTACTTGATTGATATATTACACTTATATCCCTAAATATGCACTTATTCATATATTTACTTTAATACAAAAACAGATGGAAGTATCAAGCCTGTGCCCTAAAAGAGGCTCACCTTATATGAGATTTCTATCTATATGTTTCGCGAAAAACATTTTACATTTCTAATTCTATTTTTTCGTGAAATCATATACCTTGATCCATTGAACGCGCAATACTTTATAAAAATATTTTCGCGTTCAATATAAAAGAAATATTTTGGAAACTTCATTTTCTTATATATAATTTTATCATAAACCCATTAAAATAACTATATCAATTTTGCTTGCTTATGATGCATTTATTACCATTAATCTGCCTCTCCCTTTAGTGTTATAATATATTTCAAACTATATTGAACGCGCGAAAGAAATTTCATAAAGTGTTGCGCGTTCAATAGATCAAGGTATATGATGAAAGCGAAAAAATTGAATTAGAAATGTAAAATGGTTTTCGCGAAACATATTTGCTTCGATATAATCATTTATATATGGGGAGAACAGTTATGTCCAAACTCAAACCGGTATTAACCAAACTATTCCTTATATCCGCTGCAGTTTTAGCCGGCATATGCCTTTTTGCTGCATCGGTTTCCGTTATAGCCGATAAGAGTGTAATGGAAGTTGATTTTCACAAACACCTTTTTGAGAAAAACAATATATATTCGCATACACAAAGTATTTTAAGCAGTTCCATGAATGATTTTATCAATAACTTGAAAAAGAATTCGGCAGCAGACTTTGAAAAACATACAGACATTTTTTATGTTTTACAAAAATCAACAACCCCCGAAATGATAAAAACAAACCTTGATTCAATCCGTGACGAACTTTTTGAGTTTTTCGAAGGCAAAAGGCAGTTTCTTCCCGATATCTGCCTGGATACAAGGTCTATACCTGCAAATTCAACCGGTTCATCGGATAGTGAAAGTAATAAGCTCACATATGCTTTAACTAAAATTGATAAGGTCAACTTAAGCCTGGTACTCCAGTATATAAATAGAAATGATATAAATGACAGGCTTTCTTTTATTAAACTGGCATTCTTCGGGATTAAGAAGCTACCCGTATACTCTATACCGTTGTTTTTTCTGCTTTTTACGGCTGCTTTTTTATTAAGCGGAAAAAGCAGTTCCATATTAAAATGGACGGCATCCTCTTTTGCTGTTTGCAGCATCATGGGATTTGCGGCTTCAATATCAGTAGCGGTGTATTCATACAATGTACTTCCTAAAAATATTTATCCAATAAAATCGTCGGTTCCGCTGCAATCCGAAGTGCTGATCTCCTATATCCGTGACTGTTCAAATGCTGTATTGCAACTGTTTGCCATATCAAGCGTTTTCTTTGTAATATTATCAGTGATTTTATTTATGATTCCCAGGTTTTCAGCCTCAAAAGCAAACAAAAACAATACGGAAATCAAAGAGCGCTTAAATATGGGAATTAAAATAAAGTATTCCGCATCTTTAACGGTATTTGTATTAATCATATCGGTATTGGCCTACAACACTTATACGCTTAAAAAAGAGTTTTATTCAAATGATTTTCAGGTAGTAATGTCCAAAATCAAAAATGCCAATACCGTTACACAGGTTATTTCGGCAAAAGATACGGTTATCTATTCCCTGCTAATAAAGATTGTCG